>JAJFHI010000139.1 GCA_021775715.1 Hyphomicrobiaceae bacterium
CGGCACCTATCCCGCGCCCAAAGGTCACTCGACCACGCCCGGCCTCGAAGTTGCCGGCACCATTGTCAAATTCGGCGAAGACACCACACGCTTCAACGATGGTGATGCCGTGATGGCTTTGGTCAACGGCGGCGGCTACGCTGAGTACTGCATTGCCGACGAAGTTGCGTGCCTGCCTGTTCCCACCGGGCTCTCAATGACAGAAGCGGCCGGTGCGCCGGAAACCTTCTTCACTGTCTGGCACAACGTGTTTGAGCGCGGCAGGCTTCAGTCCGGCGAGTGGTTTCTGGTGCATGGGGGAACCTCCGGCATCGGCGTAACCGCCATTCAGCTGGCAAAAGCCTACGGCGCCAAAGTCATTGCGACAGCGGGCTCTGCGGACAAATGCAAGGCATGTGTGGAATTCGGCGCCGACCGGGCGGTCAACTACAATGACGAGGACTTCGTTGATGTTGTCAAAGAGGTCACGGGCAAACGCGGTGTTGATGTCGTTCTCGACATGGTCGGCGGCGACTACATTGCACGAAATATAAAATGTCTGGCCGACGATGGCCGCATGGTCAATATCGCCTACCAAAAAGGCTCCAAGGCTGAAATTGATTTTCTGCGCGTGATGTTAAAACGATTGACGATCACGGGCTCCACCTTGCGCATTCGAACGACCGACGTAAAAGGCAGCATTGCACGTGCTCTGGAACAGTATGCGTTGCCAATGTTGACCGACGGTCGCGTGAAAGTTGTGGTCGATTCCAAATATCCGATCGACAATGTCCAAGAGGCTCACGCCCGCATGGATTCCGGACAGCACATCGGTAAGATCATATTGCAGATGTCATGACCGTCGGAGCAATCATGCGACATCTCTGAGCCGACGATTAAGTTCGGGTCTGGCGCAACGCCTCTCCGAGCACCATGGCCCCTGCGACCGCAATATTCAGCGAACGCAATCCCTCTCGCATCGGAATACGGACCTCAGCGCCCGCCTGACCGCGCACGTCTGCCGGTACGCCCGCGCTTTCGCGGCCGAGCAGCAAACAATCGGTCTCGAGATATTTAAACACGGTATACGGCGTGTTCGCCGCGGTCGTCAGCAAAACAATTCTACGATTTTGCTGCCCCATACTTTGGTGGAATATCGACCAGCCGATGTGGCGCGTCAGATCAACATGCGCCAGGTAATCCATGCCTGACCGTCTGAGCGCGCGATCAGATAAGTCAAATCCGGCGGGCCCTATTACGTCGACAGGCACGTCCAAACAGGCCGACATCCTTAGAATCGTGCCTGTGTTTTGTGGAATATCTGGCTGATAGAGTGCAAGTCGCATCGCCTGGCCTTAGCAGTTCGCGCATCCGGCCGCCACGACAAGCACGACAAACGCCGCAGACAAGACCTCAACTGCGCCAAATTGCCCGATGGGATTGGCCTATCACAGCCTTGAGACCCCTCGTAATCAGTGTCAAAACGAAAGTAAGAGGGCTGTTCGCAAATTTTTGCGCGCTGACGGCTCAAACTGTAGTTGCATCACCTGTTCCTATCAGCACGCTCGATATGCGAGCAATCGACGAATTGGTCTTGTGATGCCATCGATCGCGACCGCACTTGCCCGCGACCATTTTTTTGGAGGACATCCGTGGCAGACGTAGCTGAAGAGCCCAAACGCCGGGACTTTCTTGTTATTGCTGGCGGCACCATGGCAGCCGTTGGTGCTGCTTCTCTGCTTTGGCCATTTGTGCAGCAGATGAATCCGGATGCCAGCGCACAGGCATTGTCCTCAGTCGAGATCGACATCACGCCGATCAAAACGGGTCAGGCCATCACCGTGTTATGGCGCGGCAAGCCGGTTTTCATTCGCAACCGAACGAACGAGGAAATCGAAGCCGCGAAGGCGGTTGAACTGGCAGTTCTCGTCGATCCGCTGGCACGCAACGACAACGACCCAGGCCTCCCGGCGACGGACGCGAACCGTACTGTTGCCGGCAAGGAAAACTGGCTCGTGCTCGTCGGTGTCTGCACACACCTTGGATGTATTCCGAAGGGCCAGTCGATGGCCGACACCAAGGGGGAATTCGATGGCTGGTTCTGCCCATGCCATGGCTCGCACTACGATACTTCGGGACGTATTCGCAAAGGTCCGGCACCACAGAACCTTGAAGTTCCGCCGGTCACCTTTGTCTCAGACACCAAAATCAAAATCGGCTAAGGGGGCCTGACCACAATGGCTCAACATGAGTCGACCTACAAACCATCCAACAACTTTGGCAAGTGGATGGATGAACGCCTGCCGGTCGCACGCCTGGTGCACGACAGCTTCGTGGATTTTCCAACACCGCGAAACCTCAACTACCTTTGGACCTTCGGCGGCATCTTGACGTTCTGTCTTGTTGCCCAACTGGTCACCGGCATCGTGTTGGCAATGCACTATCAGCCAAGCGCTGATGAAGCCTTCAACTCGGTTGAGCGCATCCGCCGCGACGTCAACTTCGGCTGGATGATCCGAAACTTCCACGCCGTTGGCGCATCGATGTTCTTTATTGCTGTCTACGTGCACATTTTCCGTGGTCTCTACTATGGGTCTTACAAAGCGCCACGCGAAATCCTTTGGATCCTCGGCGTGTTCATCTTCCTCGCCATGATGGCGACGGCCTTCATGGGTTACGCATTGCCATGGGGCCAGATGAGCTTTTGGGGCGTGACTGTGATCACCAACCTGTTCTCGTCGCTTGATTCCATCATTCCGGGTCTGGGCACATCAATCGTCCAGTGGCTGTGGGGCGGTTACGCCGTTACGGGCGCAACCTTGAACCGCTTCTTCTCGCTGCACTACCTGCTGCCGTTCGTGATTATAGGTCTTGTGATCCTGCACGTCTGGGCGCTTCATGTTGTTGGGCAAAACAACCCGACAGGTGTCGAGCCAAAAACCAAAGCCGACACCGTACCGATGGGTCCATACGCCATCGCCAAAGACGCCGTCGCCATGTTCGCCTTTCTGATCCCGTTCGCCTGGTTTGTATTCTTCCTGCCAGACTATCTGGGTCACGCCGACAACTTCACACCGGCCAACCCGCTGGTGACACCACCACACATCGTTCCTGAGTGGTACTTCCTACCGTTCTACGCAATTCTGCGTGCCATCCCATCAAAGCTTGGCGGTGTGATGGCCATGTTCGCGGCAATTGCCGTCCTGGCCTTTGTCCCGTGGCTGGACCGTAGCCGCGTGCGCTCTACAAAATACCGCCCAGTCTACAAGTGGTTCTTCCTCTTGTTCGTCATCACGTGCTTGGCATTGGGCTATCTTGGCTCCAAACCAGCTGATGGCATTTACGTCTTCTGGGCGCGCATCTTCACGTTCTACTACTTCGCTCACTTCATCCTTGTTATGCCATTCGTTGGCCTACTTGAAACACCCAAAAAGCTGCCGAACTCAATTAGCGAGTCCGTACTTGGCAAGTCCGGCGGTGGCGGTGGCGACACGGTGCCATCCGGCGCTACGGCATCACCTGAAAAACGCTGAGGGAGCACGCAAAGATGACAAAAGGAAAAATATCCATGCAATCCGCGCGTGCTTTTGGCCTCGCTCTCTCGGCAATCGCCTTGAGTGCGGGCACAGTCTGGGCTGCCAGCGGCGGTGCACACATCGAGCGCCACCACTGGTCGTTTACAGGTCTCGGGGGTCAATACGACAAGGCCCAACTGCAGCGCGGCTTCAAGGTCTACCAAGAGAGCTGCTCAGCCTGCCACGGTCTGAGCCGCTTGTCCTTCCGCAACCTTTTTGAAGCAGGTGGTCCTGAGTTTGACGAAGCTGCCGTGAAATCGCTTGCCACAGAATGGCCGAACCAGATCGTTGACGGGCCGAATGACGACGGTGAGATGTTTGAGCGCCCGCCGCTGGCATCCGATCCAATCCGCGGTCCGTTCGCCAACGAGAAAGCAGCACGCGCGGCCAACAACGGCGCCCTGCCACCCGACCTCTCGTTGATCATTAAGGCACGCACGGTTGAGAACCATTCGTCATGGCCATTGCACGTTGTGCAGATGGGCAAGGACGTCCTATCTGGCTACCAGGAAGCAGGCGCCGACTATGTCTACGCCTTGCTGAACAGCTACAAAGGCTCCGAACCCGACACGAATGGAATGTATGTCAACGCGGCGTTTCCTGGCGGTAAGATTGCCATGACACCACCGCTGACGGTCGACAATACGGTTGCATACCTAGAAGACGGCCAGTCCGCACCCGAAGGTATGACTGTTCCGCCGTCAACCGTGGCACAGAACGCCGAAGACGTAACAGCGTTTCTCGCGTGGGCATCAGATCCATCGCTCAACACCCGCAAACAGATTGGCTGGCAGGTGATGATCTATCTCTTAATCACGACCGTGCTGCTTTATCTCGGCAAAAAACAAATCTGGGCGCGCCTGAAACACTAACTCGTGCAACCGATCATTTCGAAAAGGCCTCGCACGCGGGGCCTTTTTCTTTTATGGGTATCGCGCGCACCGAAGAGGGACGAATTCAATGACTAAGACGGTACTTGGAATTGTTGGCGGCAGTGGCCTTTACGACGTACCGGGCCTGGAAAATGCTGAATGGCGCAAAGTCGAGAGCCCCTGGGGTGACGCCTCCGACGACATCTTGTTCGCCGAGCTCGATGGACTTCCAATCCGATTTCTGCCCCGTCACGGTCGAGGCCACCGTGTGTCGCCAACCGAAATCAACTACCGCGCCAACATTGATTGCCTGAAACGCGCCGGGGTGACGGACCTTGTCTCGATGTCCGCCTGTGGCTCGTTGAAGGAGGAATACCCGCCTGGCCATTTTGTCATTCCGGATCAGTTCATCGACCGCACGTTCGCACGCGACAAGAGCTTCTTTGGCACCGGCCTCGTTGCACACGTGTCGCTCGCCGACCC
>JAJFHI010000140.1 GCA_021775715.1 Hyphomicrobiaceae bacterium
TCAGTGGTAGAGCACAAGACTTTAAATCTTGCTGTCGAGGGTTCAACTCCCTTGTCGTTTCCCGTGCCTGATAAGCACACTGGTTTGATAACCATTTGAAGCCAATTGGGGACGCTGATCGTTATTCCGGCCTCGAAGACAAAACCTGAAGCTACGGCGGATGGTGGCGTTGGACGGGCAGCATTGTGAGTGCTTGCGCTGGGCGCGGATACCGCCTGTCGGCAAGGTTCATGGGTGATGGACTCCGGCGTCATTGATCTCTTCGGGGAAAGGTGGCGGCCGCAATCCGGCTGCCAGGACCCGGCCCTCAGGCTGAAGCGTCAGCCCGTATTTGCAATGTGGGATAGCGGTCAGCCGACCTTCAAGTTTGTTTGTTACGATACCCGCATTTCACGTTTCGATTGTATCGAAGAATTTTTTGTTCGGAGTTTATGATGATGCACCTGGCATTCTTTAAGAAGGTAGTGAAAGACGACGAGCGTGCGTTCCTGACGCGCGACGGCGTATTCCAAGAGCTTCTCGGCCCAGGTCGGTTTACACGCCTCGATCTGAGAAATCGCCTGGCAGCGGAGGTGTGCAAGGTTGTGCGCGCTGAAATCGCGCCGGCCAAGGCACAACTGTACGCAAAAACGCACCCAGCGCTTGCCAACGAACACTTTGAATTCGTCCAGCCGGGTCCAAACCAAGTCGCGATTGTCTCGTTTGACGGACAACCTGAACACCTCGTGCTGCCCAACACAACGCGCGTGTTTTGGAAAACGCTGACGGATGTCGAGACTGAAATCATCGACACGTCGGATGACCTGCGCGTGGCTGAGCGCCATATCGACAAGCTCGATTTGTCCTCGACGCGCTCTGTTGTGCATGAGCACGTCGGCCAGCACGAGGCCGGACTGCTGTTCATCGATGGTGAGCTTACCGAAAAGCTAGGGCCAGGCCGGCACGCGTTCTGGTCGGTCGGACGTAAGGTTCATATTGCCAAGATTGATTTGCGCCCGCAGCCTCTCGAAGTAACGGCGCAGGAGATCCTGACCAAGGACCGCGTCGGCATCCGTGTAACGCTGACGGCGTTCTTCCGCATCGTTGATCCGGAAAAATCCGTGTTGGCGTCAACGGAAGTTGCGGGCACGCTCTATCGTCTTGTGCAATTCGCCATCCGCGAGGCTGTCGCAACGCGCACGCTTGACGACATTCTGGCGGCGCGTGATGAGATCGACAAACAAGTGCGGGAGTTCGTTTCGACGCGGACGCTAGAGCTTGGGGTTGAGGTCGGCGAGATCGGGGTCAAGGACGTCATCCTACCGGGTGATGTGCGCGATCTGTTGAACAAGGTTGTCGAAGCGGAACGCACAGCCAAGGCTAACCTGATCCATCGGCAGGAGGAGACAGCAGCAACCCGGTCGCTGCTCAACACCTCGAAGCTGATGCAGGACAACCCGCTTCTGCTGCGCTTGAAGGAACTTGAGGCGCTCGAAAAGCTGGTTGAGAAAGTCGGACGCATTGACCTGCACGCTGGCGACAAGGGCGGGGCCGGCCTGCAAGCATTGCTGACGAACTTGTACAAGTTGCAGGACGATGATGGGTAATCCCGCCCACGGAGCAATTGGTATATGAGCGAGCGGGGCCGGACCTAATGGGACTGGCCCCGTTTTTGTTTTTCAGAGACGGTCACACAGTTCTTGGCGGATTTGCTGCTGTTCCCGGCATCACGCGCGGTAGTTATCTCTTCTTCCTAAAACCCGCGGTCACAGTTTTTCTCGGCCTTGTCATACTCACGCAACCAGTCACGCCGGTACAGATTGTAGCTATCGTCATCATCTGCGGTGCCGTTCTCGTGGAGATGAATTGGCAGCGGCTGACGGCAATGTTTCGACGTGACTGATTTGGTCAATTACGTCGGATGGACTTGGCGAGCAATGCGTCAAGAGAAATAGCGCCCGCTCCCTTGACCACGAGAACGATAAGAACGAACGCCCACAGCAATCTTTGATCCGCAATGGCTGAATCTTGGACGCGGTCAAAGAAGTTGCCAATCGTTTTGGCATCGACATGGTGAAATTTGATATCGACATACGTCATCACTGCGATGAAGCCGAGCATGGCGAGTGCGGCGGCGCGCGTGAACAGACCCACGACGATGAGAGCCGGAAGAATAAATTCGCTGTAAGTCCCAAGATAGGCGATGAGCCCGTAGGGAAGGAATGCGATCTTATCGGTGTCATATTCAACGGCCTCGGCAACCGATGGTAGGATCTGTCCATAGGCACCGGTTGTCAGTGTGAAGATTCCTGGGAAGCCGCTGCCAATTTTGGTCAGGGCGGAGTTCCAAAAATAAAACAGAAGTACGCTTGCGAAAGTCAGGCGCGCGGCTAGGCCTAGAAACCAACCTGTAGTAATGCGTTCAATCGCTCCGAAAAAACCGTCATAAATTTTTGCGAGTGTCTGAATCATTTTGTGTTTCCTATATCACGAGCTATTGAAGGGGGCTGTATTGGCGACCGCCGCTGTCAAGTGTTGTTATCGAGTGTCGTCAGTCCGGTGACCACGCCCGCATCAAATAATGCAGCCAACATCGCACCCATATCCGCTTGTTCCGCCTCGGTGATCATCTCGGCAGCTTGTGTCAGTGTTTTGCCGCCGGAAAGTCCGGTGAGGAACTCAACTGCGGCGACCGGTACGATCGTTGCGGTCACCTCAAGTTTCGGCCGGACGACAAACCCGGCTTCGCTTTGCCGTGGATCAGCAATCTTTTCCATGTGAGCAGCTGGATCGTCTTGTTGGTGGGCCTGCCATATCGACAGCACCGGCCAGCTTGACCGGATCAAACGCAGCGACGGGTGAAGAGCGAAACGCACACGATTAAGTGCCTGCGGATCAAGCGCGCTTAAGGCTTGGATCGTAAGCGGCTCGGCATCTTTGGCGTGAAAACTCTCGTTGAAGGCCCATTCGACTCTGGCAACATCGGGCAGATAGGCAAGTTGGCGAACTGGCTCGAAACGCTCAAGAAATTTCGCGAAATTTTCACCATATTCCAACAGCACTGGTGATGACGGGATGTTATCTGCAACATAAGCCTGTGCCATAGGTGCGAAAAACTCCGCACCAACGAGAGCCTCAACAACGGGATAAGTCGCCGCCATTGCCGACCGCAGGCTTGAGGCAACGTTGTTTCGATAGACGTTAAATCGTTTGAGAGACGGCTGATTGTTTGTCTTTCGAATTTCTTGGGGCACTGCTTCATCTGGTGTGCGCACGGCAGTCGAGAATAGGCGCGCGCGATCTGTCCACCATGCGATAGCATCGGTGTCAGCTTGCTCCATTTCCTTTGACGCGTCGTTGTTCATGTCAGTTGCTCAGACATGGCTAAATGTTGCCGGCTACTGTCCGTATCTTGAAGATCAATTAGAATGCTCTCGGCGCGGTGGGCTTCGTCGAGTAACACCGGAAACTCTGGAATATCTTCGTCCCACTCGACTAGAGTGGGCATGGCTCCGGTGAGAGAAATCGTTTTGGCGTAGAGAGCCCAAACCTCTTCAATCACGCGTCGGTCGTGGGAATCTATCAGCAGCCGTTCGCCAGCATCATCGTAATCCTCGGCATGGCCCGCAAGATGAATCTCGCCCACATGCTGCAGCGGAAAGGCTTCAATATAGGCCGCCGCATCACGCTTATGGTTCGTGCAAGAGACGTAGACATTGTTGACATCCAAGAGCAGCCCGCAGCCGGTGCGTGCAACGATTTCTGACAGGAAATCTATCTCGCTATATGTGCTGGTTTCAAACACAACATAAGTGGCTGGATTTTCGAGCAAGATCGGGCGGCCAAATATCGTTTGAGCATGATCGATATGCGCCACGACAACATCAAGAGTTTCGCGCGTGTAGGGCAGGGGCAGCAGGTCATTGACGTAGCCGACGTCATGGGTCGA
>JAJFHI010000015.1 GCA_021775715.1 Hyphomicrobiaceae bacterium
CGAGATGGCAAGATCGCGTTGCGACGGAAGTTCAAGCGCTTGGCACTCGTCAAAGAATTCGAAAAGCTACCACGTTGCATCGTTGGCATGGAGGCTTGCTTGAGCGCCCATTTCGTCAGTCGTCAATTGCGGGCGCTCGGCTTCAAGCCTCGGATTATTCCAGCAATGTACGTAAAGTCGTTCTTGAAGGGACAGAAAAACGACTACAACGATGCTGAGGCCATCGCCGAAGCCGCGCAGCGTCCGAACCTCAAACTGGTGAAAGAAAAAACACAAGATCAACTCGATCTCCAAGCTCTGCATCGGGTCCGGTCTCGCCTTGTGTCGAGGCGCACGGCGACGATAAATCAGATGCGAGCCTTCCTAATCGAGCAGGGTATCGCGGTGCGAACAGGTGCCAATTCCTTGCGCAATTCGCTGTTAGCAACCCTGCGAAACCGCGAAGATGAGATCTCGCCTCGCATGAATGATCTAATTATCGGACTTTATGAAGACTGGCTTGGGTTGGATAAGCGGATAGAGACAGTCACACACGACATCGAGGAAATCAGCCGCCGGGAAAAGAACTGCCAACGATTGATGAGTGTTCCTGGTATTGGACCGATGATCTCAACCGCCATGGTTGCAGCTATCGGCACTGGCGAAGCGTTTGAGCGTGGTCGAGATTTTGGCGCATGGATCGGCTTGGTGCCCCGACAATACTCGACCGGTGGCAGGTCCATTCTTGGGCGCATCTCAAAGCGTGGCAGCAAGTACCTGCGCACGTTGTTCATCCAAGCAGCGTACGTAATACTGATGCGACCACAGAATTGGGAGAAGTTCAGTTTTGGCCCGTGGTTGGCAGAGGCCGCAAAGCGCATGCACCGTAACAAGCTAGCGACAGCGTTAGCCAACAAACTGGCCCGGATCGCTTGGAGCATATTGCGCCATAGCAAGAAGTTCGACGACGCGTTGGCCGTATAACGACAACGGTCTGTCAATCGAGTTCGCGAATGAGATCACCGCATGGAACGGATCAAGATACGCACTGAAAGTCTGAGCAGAGAAATGGTTGCTTGCCAACCTGTCCGCTAATGAGACAACAGTGCGTGCGTATACCCATCAAGGCCACGACCCGCGTGTCGATCAAACAGGCCGGATACATATCAGCGACTTCCGAAATCCATCGCACACAATCTCACTTGCGTCACGCAGCCGGTCCATACATTTCTCTGCATTGAGGTAGACGGCAAATATACAAAAGTAGTCATTTTCAAACATGCAGTGTGAAGGGTTCACAGCCCTCTGCGTCGGGTCTGCTATTGAACGAATATCGGACTAAGAGGGGCGATACTGAAAGACTGCACATGACCCCTTGCAGACATTTGCGCACGGTTTCCGAGGGCGACGACAGGTCGGTTATCTAGAAACTTAGCTTGAGACTGGCCTCTACTTTGACGCTGAGAGGTAACCGACCTCAATTGTGCCGTACGACAATCAGCTTCTCCTGTGTCATATCGTGCATGGTGTAACCAATACCGCCAACCGACAGGCCCGATGACCGCTGCCCGCCAAAGGGCATCCAATCGACACGAAACGCCGTGTGGTCATTGATTATCACGGCGCCGGCGGTCAAACGCTCTGCAACCTTAAAGGCGGTCGAAATGTTTGAGGTAAAAATCGCCGATTGGAATGCGACTGGTAACGCATTGGCGCGCTTGACTGCATTTTCTAAGTTTGAATATCCGTAAACGCAGGTAACGGGGCCGAATATCTCAAGCGTCGACACTTGAGCCGTTGCTGGCGGTTCGATCAGTACGGTCGGTTGGTAGATATATTTACCTGATCTCTGCGCGCCGGTTGATGCCTTGGCACCGCCAGCGATTGCATCCTTCACCCAGCTCTCAACGCGATCGACTTCGCGTGGTAAAATCAAGGGACCAACTTCTGTCGCCGCATCGGTTGGGTCGCCGACCTGCAATGAGGCTACAGCGGCAGTAAATTGTTCCACGAACTGGTTTTTGATAGTGTCCTCGACAAATATGCGCTGCACGGAAACGCACACCTGACCGGCATGGTAATAACCGCCTTTAACCAGGGCGGGGATGACGGCATCCAATTCGGCATCTTTTGCAATGATCACAGGTGCCGCTCCACCGTGCTCAAGGGCACAACGTGTTCCTGGCGCTAATTTCGAACGCAAGTGCCATCCAACTTTCGCCGAACCGATAAAAGTAAAGAATGCCACGCGAGGGTCTGTAACGAGTAGTTCTGCTGTGGGAATGTCGCAAACAAACGCTCTGCACCACTCCTCGGGAAGTCCTGCTTGATGAACCAGGTCTACGAAGCGCAGGCAAGACAGTGGCGTGGTAGCTGCGGGTTTGACTATGACTGGACAACCAACAGCGATGGCTGGAACCACTTGGTGAACGATCAGGTTGAGCGGATGATTAAAGGCGCTAATCGCAACCACGGGACCGATGGCCTCACGCTTGGTGAATGCAATGCGACCCGCGCCAGCAGCGGACAGGTCCATCGGAATTTCGGTTCCAGACAACCGACCGATTTCCTCAATCGCCAGCTCAATCCCGTTGACCGCCCGGTCAGCCTCTACGCGCGCATCCACAAGTGGTTTACCGCCTTCGCGGGAGATAAGCAGAGCGAATTCATCACGCTGACTATCAAGCAGGCTGGCAAGGCGTTTAAGGATTTCTACTCGCTTGTAGGCAGGAAGCTTGTTTTCGTGGTTCTGATGCAATTCGACAGCGCGTGTGAGCCAACTGTCGGCCTCGTCCCAGGGTGAAAGCCCTATGCGGTCAATTTCTGCTCCATCATAAGCCTGTTGTACGGCTAGCATTTCGGTCATCTCATCCACCCGTGTGGGGTTCGTTTTGCTTGCGTCTGCGACGCCCCTGGGAAGAACCCACTTCGTCGTTCTTCCTTATTGATCGCGCTGGTCAAGAGACCTTTTGCGCTTATTAAAGACGGCATGTTTGCTCAGATAGTTCGTCGATCAACACGCGTTTGTTTTCTGAGTAGTCGATTGGAGCTTCGACCAAATGCACACCGCCAGCAGTAAAAGCCCGCTCAAGAGTTGGAACAAAGTCTTCGGTGCGTGCGATTCTGTGCCCTGTGGCTCCATAGCTTTGAGCGTAGGTTACGAAGTCGGGATTTCCGAACTGAAGGCCCCAATCCGGGAATTTTCCGAGGTCCTGTTTCCAACGGATCATTCCATAGGAATCATCACGCAGAACCAGAACGACAAGATTGAGTTTTAAACGAACGGCTGTCTCCAACTCCTGGCTGTTCATCATGAAACCACCATCTCCGCAGATAGCCATGACCCGTCGGTCCGGATGAAGTAATGCGGCCATCATCGCCGAAGGTAAACCAGCACCCATTGTCGCCAGTGCATTGTCAAGCAATACGGTGTTTGGTTCCGGCGTCCGGTAGTTGCGCGCAAACCAGATCTTGTACATTCCATTATCAAGGGCAATAATGCCGTTGGACGGCATGACGTTGCGTACATCAGCGACGATTCTTTGTGGTACGATTGGAAACCTTGGATCTCCAGAACCTTCAAGCATG
>JAJFHI010000141.1 GCA_021775715.1 Hyphomicrobiaceae bacterium
GCAACACGCTCTGGAATGTTGATCTCCGGCAACGGATGGATTTCGACACCTTCGGCCACTTCGCTACCATCATCGGTAAAGCAAATGATCCGCGTCGGCCGGGTCGTGTTGCGACGGATCATCGATGCCAGGCGATTGACGAACTCAACGCCGTAGCGGTCGCCCCATTTCATACAAATGATTGTCTGCTCGCGCATCTGTTTCGATCACCCCATGAATAGCGACGGCATGTTTGCGGTCTTGGCCGTCCCCTGTCAAACCATCTGGTTCGCAAGCCGGAAATTGGAACTTTTTAGGGACCGCGACGACACGGGATGCTTGTTGTCCTCGCCAAAATCTGGGATCTTTGTTGCCCCGACATGAAAAGACGCTGAGCGAGACTGCCAACATGACGAACCCCACTTCGATGCCTCAAACGACAATAGATGCGATCGCAGACGAACTGCTTGGCGCATTGGAGCATCACCAGAGCTTGCCGCTAATCACTGATCGGCACGCCGCTCTTGACCTTGCCGCTGCTTATCAAGTAACGGATGCCGTCCGCGCCCGACGCGCCCTACGCGGTGAAACGTCGATTGGCCGCAAAATCGGTTTTACCAATCGGACCATCTGGGATGAATATAAGGTCTATGCCCCCATCTGGGGCGATATGTACGACACCACCGTGACAAGCCTGCTGGCAGCCGACGGGCTATGTGATCTGGGGAAGTTTGTCGAGCCTCGCATTGAACCAGAAATTGTTTTCGAACTCGCCGCGACGCCGCGCGCCGACATGGACGACGCCGAATTCATTTCGTGCGTCAGCCGGGTCGCGCACGGATTTGAGATCGTCCAGTCGCTATTTCCGGATTGGAAGTTCAAAGCCGCTGACACGGTCGCAGCTTTCGGCCTGCATGGTCGCCTGTTTCTAGGGTCATGGGCTGACGTAACGGCCGACAACACAGCGCTGTGGTTGGAAGATCTTACAAACTTCGAAGTTGACCTGGAATGCAACAGTCAAATCGTGGATACCGGGCACGCCGAAAACGTGCTCGACGGACCGCTCCAGGCCATGCGCCACCTATGCGAGGTTCTCGAAGCCGACCCCAACAACCCGCAACTACGACCAGGTGAAATCATAACAACTGGCACGCTGACCCGCGCTTTCGTTGTCGAGCCCGGGCAGACATGGCAAACAAAAATCAGAGGCGCGGCGCTGGACGGAATTGCGATTCACTTCTCGGAAGGAAAAACCCCAGCACCACGGACGTGATGCTAGGGCTTCTCGCCGGGCCGCTTAAGAAGAGTGCCTTAATACAAGCTAATCCGCAGACCACCGTTGATGCTAAAGTCGTCGATGTCGTCTTGGAAGTTGCCCGTCAGAGTTCCGTCTGGCGCAAATCTGTCGGCATCAACGTCAATAATGCTGGTGTAACGACCGTCGAGCGTCAGTGAAACACGGTCGGAAATTTTGTACGCCGCACCGGCGATCAACTGAAACGCAAAGCTCTCGTCGTCGTCATTCAAGTTAAATCCCGGACCATAACTCAAATCAAGTTCGGTAAACGCGACACCGATACCACCACCGAAGTACGGCGTAAAATTGCTTTGTGTATTAATATCGAACAGCAGGTTCGCAAACACTTTGGTCGATGAAACACTACCTGCCGGGTTTGCCTCGTTGCCAGGTCCGGTGCCGGTAAAGTTGATTGTATCGGCATCGGCCTCGCTGTAGCTGACTTCAATCTCGGTGCGTGGCGTCAGTCCGCCAATCCGCGCGCTGTGCCAAACGCCACCAATCGCACCACCAACATTGTAGCCGGTATCGAAGTCTGCGTTGACGCTCTCAGTTGCGCCGCCAAGCAGACCATCGAAATCACTTTCATCGGTGAAGTTCACACCGCCAAAAATGGTTCCATAAATTCCGTAAGGTCGGCCAACAGACGGCGGTAAGTCATCCTTTAACCCGAACTCGTTGCCACCAAGATCTGCGGCCTGCACCGAGGCGGTGACAGCAAGCAATGCAATCAGACCGGCACCAACGCCAAGCCCCTTTGTCATCGGATTGATCATCATCTTATTTTTTCCCTTCTTGTGTTTCCGGTGTGCCCGCGGCCATGTGCGGATACGCCGTCAGTGGCGGCACGTTGGGTGATTTTACCGATCACGGTCCAATCACATGCCCGACTTTCGCCATCACAAGAGGGTTATTTTTTGTTGTTCTTTAAGGGGGTTAAAGAGATAAGTGAAGACCGCCGAGCACCCACAGGTGGCCAGATACATGGCATTAACCACGGCGGCAACTACCGCCTTACGCAAATGTGATTTGAACGGAATAGAGACATGGCAAAAGTATGCGGCAATGCGTCCGAGAATTCCTCGACGTCAACGGCCACCATTGAAGTTTGAGTTCATGCACACAACCGAGTTGCCACCGGCACCATCTGCCGAACCCAGTGTTCGCCAAATCACGAAACAAATCATCAAGCCTGTCGGGCGCAACGTCCGCGACGCTTTGTTGTTTTGTGGGCTATGGCCAAAGCTCAAAGACACTGACCGGATTTTGCTAGACCAGAAGATTTTTCCTTACTTTCTGCAACGCAACGACTTCCAGAACATTCTTTTTGTCGGCTGTCATTGGTACACGTGGCAATACAATAAGGTCTTCGCCAACAAAAACTATTCAACGCTTGAGATCGAACGACAACGCGCGCGGTACGGTGCAAAACATCACGTCATTGGGTCGGTCGAAGATGTCGCCGATCACTACCTGCCAGGCTCACTTGATCTCGTATTGTTTCTCGGTGTCATCGGCTGGGGCCTGGAAGACCGCGATGTCGCAAACCGCGCAATCCACGGGTTCCATCGCGTCTTGCGCCCGGGTGGCGCGCTGATTGTCGGCTGGGACGATGTGCCGGAGCACAAACCCTTCGCACTCAGTGAATTAGATGGCCTCGACAAGTTCTCGTCTTGGACGTTCCCGCCATTAGGAAGTGACGAACACGTCTGTGACCACGACCTCCGCCACACGTTTAACTTCTACTTGGCAGATAAAACGTCCCCTGCTGACGCCTGACCAGTTTATCGATCCGCAGATTAGACCGGCTGGCTTGGCTGATAGCTGAGCATGGTGTTGTTGTTCGTCGTCGCCGTAATTTGATAACCGCGGCTAAGGCAATCTTCGATGCAATCGATTTTCCATTCGCCGCGCGACACATGCTCGATGACAATGAGACGTGGCCAACGAGACGCTGGCGCATCGGCGAAGTAAGGCAGCAATACGCGGTCCTCGTGTCCCTCGACGTCAATCTTCACAACATCAATCTTTTCGACGCTTAGATCGTCCAGCACGTCAGAAAGGCGGGCGCAGCGAACACGCAATCCGGTGCCGCCCCCAACAAGCGCACGGCTACCTTCGTCTCCAACATCAGAAAGAACCGCCTCACCTGCTCGATCACTTACCGCAACTTCTACGTCGAGAAGTTCGACGTCGCCTGCAATCAAGTCAGCTTCGCGCGCCGCAGCAATATTCAATTTCATCCGCTCAATAAGTGTTGGGCTTGGCTCAAGCGCGACGATGCGTGAATGTGCAGCAGCGTTCATGGCGGTATGCAGGACATAGTATCCAGCATTTGCACCAACATCGACAAAGACGCTGCCTGGAGTTGCCATCTCTTGCGTGATCAGAGAAAGCTCGACGGGATCGATACGGTCCGGGCGCATAAGCGCTTTTCGTTCCGTGAGATTATGCCGGTGATGTATCCGGACGCGCGCACCCCAGACTGGAATGTCAATTGGTCCCGGGTGCAACAACGCAACCAAGCGATAAAGCGTCTTGCGCGCTTTACCTCGCCCCAGAATGCTGTTGCGAGACATCAGGATCAATGCGCGAACGGCAATGCCGGGTGCATATGCGCCTAATTCTGACGGAATACTTTTATCACTAATGCTCAATGTACCGCCTAGCTAACGGGACCTTTCGCCTTAAAAAAACATACGAAAACAGACCATGCCCTGCGCGTACTCTATTTGCCATGTTAATTGCCCAAAAGGTAATGCGACACTTGTTTAATGGATAGCTCGAAATCAACACGTGCTAGAAGTACATAGCGTAAACTACGAAAATGGCCACCGACGAACTCGCGCCAGTGGCCGTTGCGTTTTGGCATTAATGGCAAGCCCTTTGTCTCGTTGCAAGTTAGATTGGCGAGGCAAATTCCAACGCTTCGCGGGCAACCTTGCAGGCTTTTGAGTTACGGCCGAACTTCGCGCACTTTTTCTCGACCTGATCCTGAAGTTTGTTCAAACCCTTGCGGACCTTGTTCGCGGTCTTGACGACCTTTCGGCAATTGCGCTTGCAAACCTTCTTGAACGCCTTGCCAGCTTTTTTTTGAGCCTTCGAAATTCCCTTGCTCGCCTTGGCTGTTCCTTTGCGGACCCCGCGAGCTCCTTTAGAAATCGCCTTACCGACTTTGCCCTTCTTGGCCATCTTCTTTTCGAGTTTTTTCGCACCCTTACCGATTAATTTCAGACCCTTCTTCGCTTTCTTGGCGACACCAGCTTCGGCGGTTGACGGTGCAGCAACCGACTGGACGGCGATGGTGGTGGTTGCCAAACCGGCGGCAACAAAAACCGCGACCGCGAAATTTTTAATTGATGGAATTGATAAAGACATTTTTTCTACCCTGAATGATTTGTGGCCAACAAGCGGCGGCTTTGTGTTCAACACGGCCTAAAAGCCATGCCGCCACTTAAGTGAAACTGAACGCGGTATTCAGAAACCGTTCATGATCGACATGTCCAGCGAGGATGGAATGGAAAAAGATAATTAATTCAATATATTACGACCTTAACCAACCTAGAACAAAACAATCAGTTTGGATAAGCCCCGCAATCTCTGGTCAGGTTTCGTGGCGTTGGCCAGCCAGCCCAGCGATCTATCCGTCTGAATTTTTCCGGGCATTGACGACCACGAGACATTCACGCGCACGTTCGCGAGATTTGAACTCAACCGATGTTTCATCGTTGGTTGCGGTGTCTTGCTCTGCTTTGGCTATCATGCGTTCGAAGGAATATTTGAACCGGTCGTCAAACTTTCGAGCCAAGGAGAAAATCTGTATCGGCATCGCAACGGCTTGCTCACTCAGCTTAAAAGCCTCGTCGAGCATCGCCCTCATTTCTGGCGATAAGCCATCGCCGGCAACGTTACCGTATTCATCGTCCGTACTAAATTTGAAAATGGGTACGTCCCGTGGCAACCTCTGCCTACGAACAAACCCAACAGGGGGATGTTGGTTTAATGAGTAATCAACGACCAGACGGAGAGCCAAAAGATGCCAAAAATCGCAGGCGGTTGCCTATGTGGCAAGGTCCGCTACTCAACCGATGCCGAGCCCGCACTAAGCGCCGTGTGCCACTGTAAGCATTGTCAAAAACAAACTGGCACATCCTATTCAACACTTGTTGCCGTGCCGAAGGGCAGCCTAATTATCGAGGGAGAGAGTCTCGCTACCTTCAACGACGTGGGCGAAAGTGGTTTGCCCGTCCTCCGACATTTCTGCAAGAATTGCGGATCGCCGATCTCAACTGATGTCAAAGCGATGCCCGACCTAGATTTCATTAAGGCCGGTACACTTGATGATTCAAGTTGGTTTGAGCCGCAGATTCAAATCTGGTGCGACCACACTCAGCCAGGGGTCAAAATCGAGGGCGATGGGCCGAAATTTGAGAAAAATCCGCCAGCCGGCTGAAATATTTAATTGGGTGGGCACCGAGTGTTTCCACACGCCCACGGTCAAAAATCCCCTTTTCTCAACATGATCCTTGAAGATCGGAAAGAGGACTGAAAACGGACGCAGGCTACTTTTCTGGGGTGACGATAGTCTTGAACAGGCACTGAGTTGGTGTTGTCTGCGCGACACGTGACAACCTGCTGCCCCCTTTCACACGACACAAACGACAAAAAAACCGCCCGCGGTGTAAGCCACGGGCGGTTTTTTTGTAATCACATGAAGAGGATCAATGACTTTGCTATTTCTGCGCTACCGATTCACGTTCCGCACTCAGGGTGCGAAACGATGGGAGCGACCGAACGATAACTTTCCACAGCTCTGTAGACCTGGCAGCGACCTACTCTCCCGCGACTTAAGTTGACAGCCACACAAGATCGCAAGTTATCTTTGATTTACTATCGTCATTCACCGCGGAGGATCTGTTGACGTGCCCCAACTACAATTCTGGTTCGAATTTGCTTCCAACTATTCGTACCTTTCGGCAATGCGAATTGACCGGCTTGCCGAAAATGCCGATGTCGAAATTATATGGCGGCCGTTTTTGTTAGGGCCAATTTTTCGCTCGGTGGGTTGGAACACGTCGCCGTTCAATGTCTATCCCGAAAAAGGGCGTCATATGCGACGGGACATGGAACGTATTGCCATTGACCGTGACGTTCCATTTTTGATGCCGAAGGTGTTTCCTGCAAACAGTCTATTGGTTACGCGCATCGCAATATTGGGCGAAAAGGCCGGTTGGACTCCAGCTTTTTCACACGCCATCTTCACTGCAGAGTTTGGGCAAGGCCAAGACATCGCTGAAGATGAAATCGTGCGCAGCGTCTTAGAAGGTATGGAACTTGATGCAGATGCGATTATCACCCAAGCAATTTCGCAAGACATCAAAGACGGCTTAAGAGCGCGAGGGCAGGAAGCGGAAAAGAAAGGTATTTTTGGAGCGCCGAGCTTCATCACTGAAAGCGGAGAACTTTTCTGGGGTGACGATCGTCTTGAACAGGCACTGAGTTGGTGTGGTCGGCCTCTTGCGCTCTAAATTGTATAATCGGATACCTGCGTCCGGCACCCGTGCACTTAGGAGATTAATGTCAGCGCCCATATGCAAAAGGGCACAACGATTGCCATGACCGCGGCCACCGCAATATCCCACCATCGAAGTGACTCTTTTCGATTACTCATACGACAGACTCAAAAATTGAGTTACTGGACGGGGTACCGTTGGTGGCCCGACGCAAATCGGACCACCAACGGCCCGCTTGACTTCCGAAATGGCAGAGACCAATTGCCCTCAGGCCAAAGCCATTTCTGAAGTCTGTAGATAGTTAGATTGGGAATTCGGATACCGACTACACGCGGGTCAGAACAATTGATTCCGCAATCAGGAATAACCGTTCAAATCATTTAAATTTTAGACTTCACCGTCTAATTTAGACCGACAGATGTATGGTTTCTGTCGCAAAATTGTCACCGGCAAAGCGACTGTCGACCGCCCGGACCTAATCGATTTAATTTGGTCACCTCGTGACTCAAACATGCATAACAGGGACGGCCCGGTATCCACATGGTGTCCCTTCCGGAGCAGGCAATGAGATTGCATCGCTGTACAATGTGCCGTCATGCGTAAAGTAAGAAATTGTTGTCGTAAAATTACCGATCTTGTTGCTTTCGGGTGTGCGTAAAACGCTGCGCGTGTTTGACACGACACAGGCGACTTCTCGACTCATGATGTTTTTTTGAAGCTCACGATCGTCTAACATTTCTTGCAGCACACCAGTTGCAAGTGGGAGCAAGTCCTGACCCACGTTGTCTACGATGCTTGGTCGTTTTTTTATTGCCGCATCCGACAGACAAATGAGACGCAAGGTTTTCTTTGTCGATAGAGCGCGTGATGCGGGGCAGTACCTTACTGCCGTGGCCAGAGACGAGTAAATTGAAATAGGCGGTTCCAACCCAAGTTCACGCAGAAACTGTAGCTTTCGTCTGTTGGGTTTGTCTTCACCGCGCTCCCATCGAGATACCGTTCGCTGTGAGACACCAACAAGATCGGCCATCTGCGATTGGTTCAGACCGTACCGCAATCTGTATTGCTTCAGCAGCAAGCTCCATTTAACTGACATTTCGGTCCCCCTCATCCGATCTGAGCGCAGTTTGTCGTTGTGCGGCCTAGCTGACAATATCGACAAAGCAGCAAAAAGATATTCTTTCGACGTCCAGCGGATGTGGTGAGTTGCAATCCAAACAAAAAACCGCCCGCGGCGTGAGCCACGGGCGGTTTTTCTTGTCTAATGTGAAGAGGTTCAATGACTTCGTTGAAACAACGAAAACTTTATACAGCTCTGTAGACCTGGCAGCGACCTACTCTCCCGCGTCTTAAGACGAAGTACCATCGGCGCATGGGCGTTTCACGGCCGAGTTCGGAATGGGATCGGGTGCAGCCACCCCGCCATAACCACCAGGTCAACGGAGCTGTATAAAGACTTCTGGATTTTTCTAACCGTATACTTTCCTACACTCATCAAAGCTCCTGCTGATCACGAATGACCAAGGCCGAAACCTCACCCATTCGGGAGCGCTCTGATGAGCATTGTGTAATGAGAACGATCAAGCCAATCGATCTATTAGTACCGGTAAGCTACACGCATTGCTGCGCTTCCACACCCGGCCTATCAACGTAGTCGTCTACTACGGATCTCAAGGG
>JAJFHI010000142.1 GCA_021775715.1 Hyphomicrobiaceae bacterium
TGTGTTCTCATGGGACCACCTCATGGCCAAAGGCAAAATGGGTGAAGAGTGGGACGGCGTCCGCAACTATCAGGCGCGAAACAATATGCGCGCCATGAAGATCGGTGATCTCGGATTTTTCTATCACTCCAACGAAGGTAAAGAGGTTGTCGGGATTTGTGAGGTTTGTGCGCTGGCACACCCGGATTCAACGACGGACGATGAACGTTGGGAATGTGTCGACGTTCGCGCGCTGTGCCCAATGCCGAAATTCGCCACATTGGCGGACGTCAAAGCAAATCCGAAATTGGCTGATATGGCTTTGGTGACGTCAATGCGGTTGTCGGTTCAGCCCGTAAAGGCTGCAGAATGGAAAGAAGTCTGTAAGATGGGCGGCCTCGACCCTAAGAAGATCAAAGCTTAAACGCAGACGCCCTTGAATACACTTGCGTTTTTGACCGTCCCGTCGACAGCCAAAAGAGAGGTCGGACAATGGATTTTGCAGGCATAAACTATTGGGCTGTAGTGATCGCGGCCGCCGCCAGCTTTATTTTCGGAGGCTTCTTCTACGGCGTTGTTGGCAAGCAATGGCTCGACGCTCTTGGCAAGACCGAGGAAGAGATCAAGCAGTCAGGTTACATCGGGACGATGGTGATGACCTTTGTTGCACAACTCCTGATGGCATTTGTCTTGGCAGGCTTAATTGGCCATCTCGGGCCCGGACAGGTGACACTGGTCAATAGTATCATTTCCGCATTTTTTATCTGGGCAGGCTTTGTGGCATCAACGCTGACGGTTAACTACAGTTTTCAGCACCGTGGCCTTATGCTTACGCTGATCGACGGAGTTCATTGGCTGTGCGTCCTGCTGATACAGGGTGCAATAATCGGTCTGCTTGGAGTCTGAGATAGGCCAAGTTACGAGCAAATGATAAGATGCCCACGGTATTGACGACGGCACCCATGCCAGACGAATTAATGAGTTTGTCGGCGATTTTTTTCGGTGTCCGCCCTACATTTCTGCCGCGCATGGGTGCTTATTCGACTTACAGGGGGTTGCAGCTAAGGGTTGTCACCTGATAATTCGGATTTAGAGCTAAAAAACTAAAGATCTGGGAGGATCAAGTATGTCGGACAAGGTGTTTCCGGTTTCCGCTGAATGGGCGGAGCGGTCCTGGATCAATGAAGCCAAGTATCAGGAGCTTTATGATCGTTCTATAAATGACCCCAATGGCTTCTGGGGCGAGATGGGCCAACGGCTCGACTGGATCAAACCATACACCAAGGTCAAAAATACATCGTTTGACGCCAGCAACGTCTCAATCAAATGGTTTGAAGATGGCACCTTGAATGTGTGCGCCAACTGTGTGGATCGCCATCTGGCAACACGCGGTGACCAAGTTGCGATCATCTGGGAAGGTGACGACCCTACCGATGATGAACAGATAACGTACAAGCAACTGCATGAACGCGTTTGCAAAATGGCGAATGTCATGAAGGCAAACGGCGTCAAAAAAGGTGACCGCGTCACGATCTATCTGCCCATGATCCAGGAAGCCGCTTACGCGATGTTAGCGTGCGCACGGATCGGGGCGGTGCATTCGATTGTGTTTGGCGGGTTCTCACCTGATAGCCTGCAGAACCGGGTCGAGGATGCTGACAGTGCATTCGTCATTACGGCCGATGAAGGTATCCGTGCCGGCAAGAAGGTACCGCTGAAAAAGAATACCGACGAGGCGCTGGCCAATGTTGCCCATGAGGTGAAAGTCCTCGTCGTACGCCGCACAGGCAGTGATATCAACTGGACACCTGGTCGGGATATCTGGCTGCACGAAGAACTGATTAAGGTCTCAGCCGATTGTCCACCTGAAGAGATGAATGCCGAAGATCCGCTGTTCATCCTCTATACTTCCGGCTCTACCGGTAAGCCAAAGGGCGTTGTTCACACGACCGGCGGGTATCTGTTGTACGCATCGATGACACATCAGTATGTCTTCGATTACCACGATGGCGATATTTACTGGTGCACGGCCGATGTTGGCTGGGTGACTGGTCACAGCTACATCGTATATGGGCCACTGGCCAACGGCGCGACGACGCTTATGTTTGAGGGCGTGCCAAACTACCCAACGCCGTCACGCTTCTGGCATGTCTGTGACAAGTGGAAAGTGAATATCTTCTACACTGCGCCGACGGCGATCCGCGCATTGATGGGTGCCGGAGATGACTTTGTAACACGTACGGACCGCTCCTCTTTGCGCCTTCTTGGCTCCGTCGGTGAACCTATCAACCCAGAAGCGTGGGATTGGTATTACAAGGTGGTTGGCAAGGGGCGTTGCCCGATCGTTGATACGTGGTGGCAGACGGAAACCGGTGGCATATTGATTTCGCCATTGCCGGGTGCCACGGCTCTGAAACCTGGTTCGGCGACCAAGCCTTTGTTTGGTGTCAAACCGCAGCTCGTTGACGACCAGGGTGCCGTTCTTGAAGGTGCCGCCTCTGGCAACCTCGTACTGCTCGACAGCTGGCCTGGTCAGATGCGGACGCTGTATCATGACCACGAGCGCTTCGTGCAGACTTATTTCACGACCTACAAGGGAACATACTTCACGGGCGACGGTTGCCGTCGCGATGAAGACGGCTACTACTGGATTACCGGTCGCGTTGACGATGTTATCAACGTGTCTGGCCACCGGATGGGTACGGCCGAAGTCGAAAGTGCCTTGGTCGCGCACAAATCGGTATCCGAAGCGGCTGTCGTTGGCTATCCACACGACATCAAGGGGCAGGGTATTTATTGCTATGTTACTTTGAATGTAGGCGTGGAACCATCGGATGAATTGAAGAAAGAGCTCGTTCGTCACGTGCGCACGGAGATTGGCCCAATTGCGTCGCCCGATCTTATTCAGTTCTCTCCGGGTCTACCAAAGACGCGGTCAGGCAAGATCATGCGGCGCATTCTGCGTAAAATCGCCGAGGATGATTTTGCGAGCCTCGGTGATATCTCAACGCTTGCAGAACCTGCCGTTGTCGACGACCTGATCGACAACCGCCAGAACCGCAGCTAGGCTTTTTGACAGCATCGAAAGAAAAAGCAGCGAAAGAGATTTCGCTGCTTTTTCTTTTTTCGGTTTTTGACTTGAATTAGTTCGAGAGATAAACGCGCGATAGGTTTTGTGCGACCTGCATGAATGCCGATTCCAGTTCTTCGTTGGTATCAGGTGTAAAGACGTTGTCCTGACTAGAGGCACAATCTGACAAATGTTGTTGGGCGGCGGCATCGTTCAAGTCAAATGCAATGGTCCACACAGTAATTCCGGTGTCTTTCATATTCGTACAGATCTCGCCGAACATTTCGTACGACACATCACCCATCGGTCTTGGGGTCACCTCATCACGCTCTGTGTAAGCTGTGTTGGACACGCCGTCAGTCATGATGATGATGTGTTTCGAGACTTTTTTATCTTCCGGGATTGCAGGATATCCATGGCCCGGGAATGCGGGCCCCCATCCGGTACTGAGCATATACCAGCCCCAAGCCGTCCCGATGTGACCAGCGGTGGCACCACCTGCCTGATAGCTATCTATAATGCTTTTCAGGTGTTCTTTTTGGCTTTTGCCAGACAGAGGCACGACTTCCGCCGCCGGGCAGCCATATGCGTAGAGCGGCGGATCTTCCATGACTTCGAGGTACGCGCCGCCGCCCGGACCTTCCGCCGTGGTGACCAATGCCCCCCGACGCTCGATGACGCAGGTATCGTAGTGTGAAGGCTCGTCCGTAACGTTCGCAAAGTATGGCCCGGCATTGACGGAGCTAGCGTATGGAGCAAGGGCGATACGCGTTTGATTTTCATGCGGGGCATTGTCGTAAAGCAAATCGACAACAATTTTAGCAGCATCTTTGAGAGACTGAAGTCTCGATCCGGCCATTGATCCTGAAACATCAAGCACCATCGACAATTCAACACGGTTGTCGCTGTTGCGTGCCGTTGCGGTAGGCGTGAGGTTGGCAGTTTCCGTATCACCAGCAAGCTGCGCAATTATCGAAGGTGCAACAATCTTAGCTGCGACATTGATGTACCCCGTATCGGAATTAGAGTTCAGTGTGAAGTCCTTGACCGTTATGTCTCCGATATTCAGAGATTTCACCCGCTCGTCAAAGGCTTTCTTTGCAAACTCTTTTGCTTCATTATCTGACACCGCCGTGTTTGACATATATGTTGCTGCGGCGAGCGCACTGGCATCAAGTGCGATCTGCACCTTACTCGCAACACCGAGCACACGGGAAGTGTCGATCGCCAAGCTGATAGCCATTATCAGCCCCATGAAGCTCATGCCGAAAAAAACGGCGATGCTTCCGCTTTCATCGCGAACAAAACTATTCTTCAACGGTAAACTTAAACGCATAACTGCCTCGAGTTTTTTGTGCTCAAGGAAGTTGAGACAATTCAGATAAAATTTTTCCTAATTCATTTGTTTATAGACAGTTATGTGCTGAAAACTGACAATCCTGGTTTTTTCAATGTAATTTGATGTTTCAATAAAATACAAAATTCTCGTTTTTAGACGGTTGGGCTAGCGGCACGTCTTAAGAAGGCCTCGGTCGAAGTGAAAATGATCCTTGTGGGCTGGATTGTAATCGGGGCTAAGAGCGACTCTGAAAAAGCGGCAGCTGCGGCTATGGATCGTTCGCAGAAAGTGGCCATCTGCGCCGACGTCCTTCCAGTCTTTGACAACGCGTATGCGTCGCCCGTTCTTCAGCCGGAAGCCCGATATATCAATCGCATTGGCCGTCGCGTGTTGGCTTCGAACCGTTCTCCACTTCTGGTTGCCTATAATATTGCGGCACGAGTACGTACCCATTTGTTCAATACGGCTTACGGTTGTACCAAAGACCTCGCGGGCGGCGGGTTGTACAACATGGGTCACCCACATTGCGAAAGCCGCAGCAAGTTCGCAGGTGGTTGTGCCGGCGGAAATCTTGGCGTTTCCCGCTTCCACAATACGTACAGCATTGTTCCAGCCGCAGCCGTTTCTCACCGGCTTATCGAGTATGGCGCGGGCATCAATATACGGCGGCCTTAGAATTTCGCGACACAACGCCGGGTCACGCCTCAACACTGCCAATCGAGGATCGAGGAACCATTGTTCGCTTGCCGCCAGATCTAAAGGTGCAAACGGGCTCATTCTCTGCGGGATGAGGCCCATCCAGAACGCCGCTGCCGTTGTCGAGAAAACTAGAAAAACCAGAAACAACTTAGATTTGAGCCGGCTCCGCCGTACCATAAATGCCCTCCAGTTGCCTTGCTGA
>JAJFHI010000143.1 GCA_021775715.1 Hyphomicrobiaceae bacterium
GCAGGCAAGCCACGCTCACAACCGGTTCTACAACGAGCTGGAGGAGTGGCTCTCGGGCATCACAGAACTGACACCAGCTGGCGACACTGGCTCAGGCGAGGGCTTCAATCGCCAGCTCGGCGCCACGCTCTACGACATGCAGCGCGTTTTGGAAGAACTCAACATACGGCTTGGCGAAAATGCCGGTGTCGGCGGACTTCAAGAGGCCGGCGGCGGAGCAGCCGTTGCAGCTCAATCCGAACAGTCTGTTCGTGAATTGGCGACCGGCGTCAACGAACTCGTCGGCCAGATGCGCGCCGAACAACAGGTCGTACGCGAGTGGGTCGACGAACAGGCAACACAGCAAACTGAGGTCACGAATGTGCTGAAGGATCTCGCCGGAAACATCCAACGCCGGGGAACGTAAAGTAATGGCACGCGGACGCGCCCGCCGTGGCGCTGATTATGGTGAGTTCTGGCCAGGCTTCGTTGACGTGTTGTCGACGTTGCTGTTGGTCGTCACCTTCCTGATGTCGATCTTCATGCTGGCGCAACATTTCGCCAGCCAGGAAGCATCCGGCAAAGAGACGGCCATGCAACGCCTTAACCGGCAGATCGCTGAGCTGACCAACATCCTCTCGCTCGAGCGCACGAAAACGAAATCCACTGAGGACCAACTGGCTCAGCTTCAAGGTTCGCTCTCCACATTGCAGACGGAAAACACGAAACTCTCGGGCTTTGCCTTATCTGGTGATGAACGCGCGGCGGCTGATGCTGCAAGCATTTCTTCGCTCACCAGCGACCTGGATAAGTCAAAGGAAGTCTCCAACGAGGCGATGGCGAAGGTTGATTTGCTGAACCAGCAATTGCTGGCGCTGCGCCGTCAGGTTGCCGCACTCAACGAAGCGCTTGATGCGTCGGACACAAAAAATCAGGACAGCCAGACGCAGATCAAAGATCTCGGCACACGCCTTAATGCAGCGCTGGCACGTCAGGTCCAGGAACTAAAGCGCTACCGTTCCGACTTCTTCGGCCGCCTGCGTGAGTTGCTGGCCGATCGCAAAGACATTCGGATTGTTGGCGACCGCTTTATCTTCCAGTCGGAAGTTTTGTTTTCGTCGGGCCAGGCCGTCATGACATCGGAAGGGCTTGAGGCGCTCAATCAGGTGGCGCAGGCGATCGTCGAAATCAGCCGTGACATTCCAGAGGAAATCAACTGGGCTCTTCAGGTCGATGGGCACACCGACATCCGCCCGATTTCAAGTTCGTCGTTCCCATCAAACTGGCACCTGTCAACGGAACGCGCCATCTCGGTCGTGCAATACCTCAACCAGCAGGGCGTTCCAGCCAAGCGCCTGGTTGCCGCCGGCTACGGCGAGTTCGCGCCCCTCGATCCCGGCACCAGCGAAGACGCGTTGCGCAAAAATCGCCGGATCGAGTTGAAGCTAACGAATAGGTAGCGCGCTAGGTGCGTCTGCCTTCACGGATTGAAATGGGTAGAACATGGATGCGCCAGATCGCGTCAATGCGGGGCAGGCCGTATACACGCCCCTGACGCTCAAAGTTTACGACAGCGTTGTGCTGGGTTTTTCAAACCGGTTTCTGTGGCGTTGTCCAACATCCGAACTCGAAGCCATGTACGACCGCAATGTCAGCGACGATCATCTCGATATTGGCGTCGGCACCGGCTATTTTCTTGATCGCGCAAAGTGGCCAACAAACGACCCGAAAATTACACTGGTCGATCTCAATGACTACAGCCTGCGAGCCGCAGCCAATCGAATAGCGCGATACGCGCCAACAACCGTTGTTGCCAACGTCTTTGAGCCACTTCCAAATGACGTGAAGTTCCGTTCCATTGGCATCAACTATCTTTTGCATTGCCTGCCAGGTCGCATGGCTGAAAAAGCACCGATCGTTTTCGACACCTTGCTGAGTGTGGCGGCTGAAGGCGCCTCATTTTTTGGCGCGACCATATTGCAAGGGGATGCGCCCCGATCCCCGGCCGCCCAATCCCTGATGAACTTTTATAACCGCAAGGGTATATTCTCTAACGACGGCGACACATTGCAGGATCTTGAACACGCCCTAATCGGCCGCTTCCAAGATGTGCAAATCAAGCAACTCGGCAGTTGTTGCCGTGTTCGAGGCACGCAACGGCTAACCGAACCGTCACGATGGATTTCAGCAGGCAAAACACAATGACCAATCATCCCGACATTCACCTTTATACCGCCAACACCATGAACGGTTGGAAACCTCTGATCTTTCTGCATGAAGGTGATATCGAATATGAGATGACGCCGATCAGATTCGAGAACAAAGACCAAAAGACGCCCGCGTATCTTAAGCTCAATCCAAACGGGCGAATTCCAACCATCGTTGATCGCGGCAACGATGACTTCGTCGTCTTTGAATCGGGCGCTATTCTTTTGTATCTCGCCGAGAAGTACAGCAAGTTTCTCGCGGCCGACACTAAGACGCGCTCGCAAACCATACAGTGGCTGATGTTTCAAATGGGCGGCGTTGGTCCGATGATGGGCCAGGCGATGTTTTTCCAACGTATTGCCAGACCCAACGGTGATGATGTCCCGTACGCTATCAAGCGCTACATTTATGAAAGTCGTCGACTGCTCGGAGTACTCGACACGCACCTTGAGGGCCGCGAATGGCTGGCCGGAGACGACTACTCGATTGCCGACATGGCAACATACCCGTGGGCGCGGTCGTACTTCTGGGCCAACGTCTCGGTTGACGGCCTCGACAATCTGGGCGCTTGGTTTGATCGCATCAATGCCCGCCCCAAAACGCAGGCGGCATTGCAACTGCCCGAGCCACGTCCCTCAGCGTTTGGCAAAGGCGATGTTGAAGCCGCAGTTGCCGCCAACGCGGCAAGGTTCCGGGATTGAGCGTACGCGCGACAGGACTGCGCGCCCAACTCGACGATCACTCCTTGACGGAGCAACGACTACACACCAGCAAAAGCTGCGATCAACACCACAATACCGGCCGCCAGGGTTCCAACGCCAAATCCCGCTATTACGCCTGGCGATAGAGCCATCCGTGCGAAAAAGCCGAGGAAGGTTTTCCGGAACGCGAGCATAGCCACACCCTCCGCGAGGCTTAGCCAACCCACGAGCGAAACGAATCCCGAAAGCAACCCGTCCCAGTTGTTGTGCACGCCGATAATTGCGCCGCCAATGACAAATGCCAGGATTGCACCTAGATATCCGAGCATGGGATGGTCCGGAAGTTCCTTCATCGCAGCGGAAAAACCATCGCGATCAACCAGCAAGCCTATACCGGCTGCTGCGAAGTAGAGACCAATCAAGCTTGCAAGTGTTTCTGTTGTGGTCATGTCACACTCCTTGGCAGTTGATCATCCGAGAGGAAACTTACGTAATGTCGGAACAGGCCTGGCACAAGAGCTGGACCTAAGCGGCAGCCTCTCGTTTTGCCACTGCCGCTGGCTTGCTGCGCACTTCTCTAGCCCCGCCAAACAATTCGCCCTGCCCGAACAGCACACCGAACCCGAAGATTTTTGCAAGCTCAGTTTCAGAGGCAATGCCATCGACAACAAGTGTCAGGCTGGCTTGTCCCAAATGCTGGCAGACATCTGCAGCCGGGATCTGTGACCCCAGTGCTGGCAGTCCGGCAAGGAACGCCTGGCTTGTCAGCTTCACGAACTCAAAACCGGATGTTTTCAGCTCGGCAAAGTCCATGTCAAGATCGGTGACCCCGGAAAGAGCGAAGCGGAAACCAAGGTGCTGCATATCATGTAACGTCGCCCATGACTGTTCACCAAAGCCGCGAACGTCGACTTGTTGGAAGACAATCACGAGCTGGCTCGATAACGCTTCGCGCGCTTGATAACTGTCGGCAAACACATTGAGGAACTGGTCGGTGTCTAGCGCCTCGCCGGTGACATTGGAGAACAAAGCGCCGCGGTGGCCGCGGTCAGCAAGACGCTCGCCAATCTGCGCTGTCCGCACCAGGCGCGCGCTGTCTAACGCTGGCAACAAACTCGTACCGCGCAACGCGTCGTGAAGACCGGAGACATCGATGGTCTCGCCCGTCGGATCACGCAGTGAAACCGAGATCTCATAATGCTGTGCTTTTCGATCGGCAAGTCCGTGGATTGGTGACAGCCAAATGTCCATGCGACCAGCACTAATCGCCTCGGAAACCTGCAGGACAGCCAGGCGCCGGGGCCTGACATCATTGGCAACTGTAATTGGCGTGTCGCCGAGACCCAACGATGGCCCTCGTTCGACATCGTGTGCTGCTAAATCACGTCCACCGTTGAGATCTGGTTCGTAAGTGCGCATCGCATCTGCGACGTTGCCAAGGGCAGAAACGGAGGCACCGACGGCGGCAGTTGTTGCGGAGAATTGTTGTGGTTGAACGGCGAATGTCTGCCGCGTCGGCATCTGCTGAATTGCCACCGGCGATACGCGAGGAGATTCGTTTGCCTGTGCCGCTGCGGGCGCAGACGACACTGTCGACCGCGGAGCACCGCGGCCAAGGCTGAGGGCCTCAACGGCATTCACCTGCTGCGCCAGCTTCTTGATCAGGCTGTGCACCTTCTTCACATCAACTTCGCGAATGTTCGACACGGGCTTAGCCGCTGCAGGCGGCTCGGGTGACGCCGCATTTGGCTTAGTCGGCGCCTGCTGCGGCATTGCGAAATGGTCTTCAAATGAGCCCGGCTGCGTCGGGTCGCCGTAGGGTGGCAATTGCGGCTGGTACAAATGCGGCCCGTCGGCCTCCGGTGACGATTGCCAGGACGGCGCAGTTGCGACGAGGTCCGTCATAGATTTGGGATTGGACAGGCTTTGCGACCCACCAACGGGCAACGCCTCCATGGATACAGGAGAGAATGTAGGCGGAGCGGGTGGAATAGGCATTGCGGCACTTGTCAGTTCGACCGGTGCTTTTGAGTCTTGGTGCCCTGACGTGCCCTGCCTGTAGTCTGGTGCCGAATTCAATACCGGTGAGATTTCAGGGGCGTTATAAATAGTTGCGCCGGCTGGGGGCGCAGGCGGTACGGGAGGTCCAGGCTGCCTTGAATTCTGGGTGACCGGCTGATTAGTGCCGCGCGGTGCATTTACCGCCGCTGGCTTAGTCAAGCGAGCGCGCAAGTCTGCCGTAGGTCCATGGTCGATTGCACCTTGTGTGTTGCTCAGCCGATCGACTTCATCCTTAAGCCGTGCAATTTCTTGCCTCAGGGCTGCCGCCTGTTGCACGCGGCGGAAAAATTTGTGTGCCGACAACAGCCCGACAAAGGTTGTCAGCGACGCGCCAATGGCAATCATCATGCTTTGGCCCGCATGCAAGACAAGCCCAACGCCGACAGCTGCTGCCACCAACGTCACGGCGATCAACACCAGCGCTTCGCCGCCAATGCCGCGCTTGCGTTTGCCATTTGATGATCTTGACTGCTTACCCAAAATAGTTGGCCCCCACCAAAACATACTCCGAAGCGCTAATGATTCGCACTTCTGCATCCAGTGTTCGTGTTCTACGCGTCAAGGCAATGTAGGGTCCGGACCTATCACCACTTTTCCCAAACCGATTGGTCAAATTTCGCGTATAACGAGTATTTTGGGCAACCTAACAACCGTGGCAAGCGGCATGCCTCACCTTAGTCTTCCTACCTATTCCGTCAGGCGACGGCCGTCAGTACGCGGTCAATGCGATCACGTACTTTTCCGATGTCGCTTTCCTCCGCGATCAGTGGTGGCGCAATAATCAGCGTATCGGCAGTCACCCGGACGTAGAGATCCTGATTGTGAAAGCTCTCTTCGATGGCGCGATAGCCGCGTTTGCCAATCCCGTCGTCTTGTGGCCTGAGGTCAATGCCGCACATCATGCCGATCGGGCGAATGTCGACAACATTTGGCGCCTCACGCAGGCTCATCATTGCGTCAGCAAACATCGCCTCCTTTTGGCCCGAACGCGCAAACAGGTCTTCCTCTGCGTAGAGTTCGAGCGTTGCGAGCGCGGCAGCCGTGGCCAGCGGATGTCCGGAATAGGTGTAACCGTGAAACATTTCCGGCACATGTTCTGGACCGCTCATATGCGCATCATGAATGCCGCTTCGGATCATCACACCTGACATCGGTACCGAGCCGTTCGTGACACCTTTGGCAAACGTAATCATGTCTGGAACAATGCCATAACGTTCGGCTGCAAACGCATACCCTAGACGCCCAAAACCGGTGATCACCTCATCGAAGATCAGCAGGATGCCATGCTGCTCAGTGATCGCACGCAGACGTTCAAGATAACCTTTGGGTGGCGGCAGGCACCCCGTTGAACCAGCCGTCGGCTCGACAATTACAGCTGCAATTGTCTCGGCGCCGTGCAGCGCAATGAGGTCGCCCAGCTCGTCCGCAAGATGTCCGCCCCATTCCGGCTCGCCGACAGAAAACGCTTGTTTTTCGCGATTATAGGTTGTTGCAAGGTGATCAACGCCGCCCAGCATGTTGCCGTAAGCTTTACGGTTCGCAACCATACCACCGACGGAAATCCCGCCAAACCCTACGCCATGATATCCGCGTGTCCGGCCAATGAAACGCGTGCGTTGGCCGTCACCTTTTGCTCGGTGGAAACTCAATGCAACTTTCAACGCTGTATCGACGGCTTCCGAGCCAGAGTTTGCCAATAACACGTGATCAAGATCGCCTGGGGCGAGCAGCGCCAGACGTTCTGCCAGTTCGAATGCTCCCGGTTGGGCGTATTGGAATGGTGGCGCGAAGTCGAGTGTTTCAGCAGCTGCTTTAATGGCCTCGACAATCGGTCTGCGACCGTGACCTGCATTGACGCAGAACAGGCCGGAAGACCCATCAAGGATTTTACGGTTGTCGTCTGACGTAAAATACAGGCCTTCGGCTGCCTTCAAGATACGTGGGCGTTTCTTGAACGCCCGGTTCGCCGTGAAAGGCAGCCAATAGGAATTGAGTGAATTCGGTTTGGTGTCTTGCGGCGCCATTAGGTGATGCTCCGTTGGTTGCCGATCTCTAGGATTAAGACTATCGAAGTTTAGTGGTTGGAGTCTAATGTGCTCACGCTGTTCCTCCCTACGGTCGGGCTGCGCACGGCGCCGGGAACGATACAGACGCTCGCCTGCACTCCGATCGATAGAGCGGAGTGAGATCGTGAATCGACAGTGCCGCTCAGACCTTCGCTCACGTCATCGCAAAGGGTTATTTGTGCTCACGCTGTTCTCCCTGCGGTCGGGCTGCGCACGGCTCCGGGAACGATTCAGACACTCGCTTGTCGCTCACGTCATCGCACCCGGGTGCCACGCGCCGTGATCGCGCAAGGGGAAACAACGGTCTCGCGTTACGGCACATTGCTCGCCGTATCAACTCGGTAGGTTGTAGGCATTCGCACCCGTGAATTCCGGACAAACCGGGCAAAAAAACGTTTATGCCAGAGACCGAGGCTACGTCCATGGCCCAGCGCGAGCGCCGCCACCAGTGCTCAAGTAGGCGCTAGCCGATAGCACGTCAAAACGCGCCCGAGCGACAGCGAAGAATAGCCGTGAGGCCAAAGAAACCGCCCATTGAACCACCACGTCCCCAAGACAATTCTCTAGTTTTCCCCGCCCTATTTCAGCCCCGAGAACGCCCCGGCAGGGTCCATCTCAGATCCCGAATCTTACTGCTGTTTAGAACTCGTTAGGCGAATCGGCGTGCTATAGGTGCATCCGGGCGTCCTGATTTGTTCGGTGTTGAAGGAGAACGGCCCTGATGTTCATGCGCGTCCAAAGTCAACTGCCCGGCGGGATTGTTTATCCAGAGCTGGCAGGCAACCGGGTTCTGATTACCGGCCTTAGACCAACGCTCGGCGTCGATATCGCCCGTGCGATGGCCGACCACGGTGCACGTCTTGCGTTGCACACACCCAAATTGACCGAGGACGTTGCCGAATTGATCGCCTTTCTGGCGCAGACGGCCGACGAGACCAAGCACTTCGACGACGATCTGGCCGATCCGGATGCCGCGATAAAATTTGCCCAGGGGCCTGCCATTCAGGCTTTCGGCGGCCTCGACACCGCCATCAACCTTATTGCTTTTTCAGCAGATGAAATCGCCGGCCGCGCAACTCCACACGACATTGAAGACCTCGTCGCGCAAAAATTGGCTGTCCCGATGCTGATGGGCCGTGTGCTGGCCAACCGCATGCGCCTGACATTGGCACCCGGCCTATTGCTGAATGTTGTGACGTTGCCCGCGATCACGAATGGTCGCGACGCTGCCTTGAACTGCCTGGTCCGCACAGCACTCGCCGCCGTTACACGCGGCGAAGCCACGGAATGGGCGGACCAAGGTATCCGTATCAATGCCGTCGGACCTCCTGATGTCACGATGGGTCTTGGCCAATCAAGCGATACTGCTAGCCACGTGTCAGAGGCCGACATTGCAGCGCTCACGCTTTATCTGGCCAGCGACAAGGCGCAAGGCCTGTCTGGTCACGTTTTCGACCCCAAGGGTTTGGCAGCTGGCGGGATGCTACCGTCGTATATCTGAAGTTGCGGCATTTCAGAACTTCGGGGAGAAATTGGTGCGTCAGAAACCCGTTCGCGGCGTGAAATTCAACACTATCTAAACAAGCTTCGATCGCGTTCTTAGCGGAAATTACAATATCATCGCTCAGTCGCGTGATATCGTCTTTGGTTAGCGCGCGCGGGGTATCGAAGTCGGGCAACCGCGCACACGGATCGTGACGGCAATTGCGCATATTCGACAACCTGATCTCAAGATTGTGCAGGCAGGAGCATGACGCGCAGGGTCATCCCTTCGCAGAAAAGGGGCCCCGACCAACCACGAATCCGGTTCCCAGACACCGAGGGCTTGCGGCTTCATATCCACGAATTCGGCCCGTCGTTGACCAAGACAGAGATCAGCTAGCCAACTTTCAGCAATTTTTGGCCCGATTCTCTTGACAATCAGGCCCTACCAACACTATTTCACGGTCGTGTTAGCACTCCCTTTGAGGGAGTGCCAATACATCTTTCCATAAGCATTCAGTCCAGGGCATGGGCCTTGGGTCTGATCTGAACGGAGTTATTCATGAAGTTTCGTCCTTTGCACGACCGTGTGGTCGTCAAACGCGTTGACAGCGAGACCAAAACAGCTGGCGGCATCATCATTCCTGATTCAGCAGCTGAAAAGCCGCAAGAAGGCGAAGTCATCGCCGTTGGCCCAGGCATTCTCGGCGAAGACAAGAAAGTCGTGCCTCTCGATGTCAAAAAAGGCGACAAAATCCTGTTCGGCAAATGGTCGGGCACGGAAGTCAAGATTGATGGCGCTGAGCTCCTCATTATGAAGGAAAGCGACATCATGGGTGTCCTGCAAGCCTAACGGTTTTCTCGATCACAAATGACAGTGTGGCAGCACTTGCTGCCGACAGATACAAACTTTTCCCCCACGGAGCCCCGGCTCCAAATTTGATCTTTAGGAGACAGCACACATGGCTGCCAAAGAAGTACGCTTCTCGGCGGACGCGCGCGAAAAAATGCTGCGCGGCGTCGACATTCTGGCCAACGCGGTCAAAGTGACCCTCGGTCCAAAAGGCCGTAACGTCATCATCGACAAATCCTTCGGCGCACCACGCACAACGAAAGACGGCGTAACGGTTGCGAAGGAAATCGAGCTTGAAGATAAGCTTGAGAACATGGGCGCACAGCTCGTTCGCGAAGTTGCTTCCAAAACCAATGACGCAGCTGGCGACGGCACCACAACAGCGACAGTACTCGCCCAGGCAATCGTTCGCGAA
>JAJFHI010000144.1 GCA_021775715.1 Hyphomicrobiaceae bacterium
TCTCAACGTCATAGATCGTGCCATCGTCGGCGATCTTATACATTCCAAGCGTGTTTCTATAACCGGCGCTCTCACCCAGAAATGTGACTGTTCCTGTCACGTCTTCAGCGATCTGGAACTTGTTGAAGTCAACTGCACCGCTTGACGATACGCCACCGAAGATTACGTCATCACCGGAGTTGCCCATAAGCTGGTCATCGCCGCCGCCGCCGTGGATGATGTCGTTGCCACCACCGGCTTCAATGGTATCCGCGCCGCCCTCTCCGAAAAAGGTCGTGTCATCGTTGCCACCAAAGACCAAGTCAGCCTTACCGCTGCCTTTGAACATAGCCATTTCTTGTCGATCTCCACGTAACGGCTAGGCAGCCGAAACCACACTCTTCAATTTTCTTTGGCCATGTCGCCGATACAGCAACACGCCTCCCACGTTCAGTTTCGCGACGGTTTTCCACGCACCGCACACTGCACACATGACCAAACTACCGACGACATTTCAAAATTCTGTATCTCTAGCTTCCAGTTTTAATTTCAAATTTGACTCAAATTTTATGCGACTCACCGCACACTCCTTGAAAACAATCAAAAAAACGGCCGGAGCAGATGCCCCGACCGTTTCGCGCAAAATATTTTTCGAAAAACCTACCAAGCAATGCCGTGGTATGTTTCGTCCTCCGGGAGCGATTTGAACAGGCGCGCTACGTCCAGAACATGGACAGATGGGTCGCGCTTTGCAACGATCTTACGGAATTCCTCCGTCGCGTGCGACACAACGAGCACATCGGAATTTTGCAACAGCGTTTCAGCATCGGCGACCGTGAGATCGGCTAGCTCGTTCATCAGTTTTGCCTGCCGCGGAACGGCATTGGCGACGTAATCAATTTGCGATTGCAACATCGGACCGAATGTCAGGTTTGGATCATATGCGGCAAGCTTTTCACCTTGTGCGAGAAGCTGTGCCATCACATCCAGAATAGGGCTTTCGCGCAGATCGTCCGTCTCGGGTTTGAAGGTCAACCCTAAGAAACTAATGCGTTTGCCCTGGTACGGCTCCAGAAGCTCGACAGCGGCTTGAATATGCTTCTGGTTCGACAACATCAGACTGTCAATCAGCGGTACATCTACATTCTTGCCATGCGCCAGGTGGCTCACGGCGCGAACCTCTTTCGGCAGACATGATCCGCCGAATGCAAAACCCGGTTTGAGGTAATAAGGTGATAGGTTGAGTTTCGTATCTTGCACAAAGATGTCCATCACGTCGTGGCTGTCGATGCCCAGCGACTTGCACAACCGGCCCATTTCATTTCCGAAGGCCACCTTCGTCGCGTGCCAGACATTGTCGACATACTTGACCATTTCAGCCGCCGCGATCGACGTGAAGATCACTTTGTCATCGATTGCCGTATAGATCGCCTCAACAACGTCTTGCGCGCGCTTGTCCGACGCACCGACAACTGTCTTTGGCGGCGCGAAGAAATCAGCAACAGCAACACCTTCGCGCAAAAATTCAGGGTTAAAGCAAACACCAAAGTCAGCACCAAGCTTCTTACCAGAGGCTTTCTCGATCTCTTTTGCGACCACATCAAGCGTCGTCCCTGGCGGAACTGAACATCTCAAAACAACAACATGGTAGCTGTCCTTCATTGCAATGGCCTGGCCCATGCCGCGGCTGGCCTGGCGAACATATTTGAGATCGCAGCCGCCATCTGGTGCTGTCGGCGTACCGACCGACAAGAATGTGACATCGGTTTCGAGAACTGCGGCAACAAGATTGTCGGTTGCAGTAATGCGTTTGTCAGCAACGCCCTGTTTTAGAAGCTCTCCCAGGCGCTCCTCAACGATCGGCGATTCCCCGCGTGCAATCGCTTCACGGCGCATACGTGAAATATCAACACCGACCATACGAAATCCGAGGTGTGACAGGCAGGCCATTGACACCGCACCAACATAACCCAGACCGACGACACTGATCGATGGCTTCTGTGTTTCAACAACTTCGGATATTTTTGGCCGCACGTTGGCGGAGACCTGCTCGGAAACAGGTGTAGAAAGATTCATTACTTCAACGCTCCCACGCGAGGGCCGCAATGGCCCACCCTTCAATTGACCCCACGCAGCAGACGAGACCGACATCGCAGTTGAGAGCGCCACAACCTCCACTCCCAACTCCCGCGACCGGCTTTCAGCTTTTTTCTTTCAAGCTGATTTTCCGCTTTTGCGTAGGAAAAGAATGGCAGAGATTGGTAGTGTTCAAATAAATCAGTTGTGTAAAATTGTTTGCAAATCAGCTAAAAGCAAAAGAAAAAACAAAACTCCAATTTGGAGCAATCATTAGTTTTGAATAAAGAACAACGGCTAGCAAAAGGCAGAAAAAAGTAATTAAAGTCAAAAATGACGCCATAGCTTCTCGCATTTGAACAACAAAATTAGCACCCTGGAAACCTTGTTTTTGGTTTCCGCGGTTTGCCCATTTCTGTTTTGCCAAACGCCACATCATATAGACCTTCACACCAGCGTTCAAAATCTGGTTGACGTAAAGCGTCCAAATGAAATTCAAGTCAATTTTTGATGCGTAGATAAACAGGACAATAGACAGCAACATTCGCGTGAGCGCGACGAAAATTATATATGCTGCAAGGAATGCAAACCCGAGCTTCAACGCACCTGCGATTGCCAACATAGGACTGAACAACATTGTCCACATGGCAAGCCGTTGGTCGACACAACACCACCAAATGAAGAACGGCATTCGCCGCGGTCCAAGTTGTATGGCGCGCTGACCGTTGCGCAACATGTTTCCCGACCAACGGCGGAGGTTTTCGACCATGCGCTGGCGTCCAGAGCCATCGACAACCTCAATCGTCGTCCCCGACGCGTCGGGGACATATGTCATCTTCACGCCATTGCGCAGTAGGCAATACCAACTACTTTTGTCATCGCCCGATAGGAAGCGGAACTTGCCCCAAAGCCAGTGGTCTAGAAAATCAGCTTCCTGCAGGCGAATGAATTCGTGGCTGACGATATGCGTGGCGCGGAAAACCGAGAAGCGGCCCGTCAGGGTCAGCACTCGGTTGGATAGTGCATGGCTTTGCATCGCAAGGCGGCGTTGTGCAAAGCGCATATCGAGCCACGACTGCATCCACTGAGGCCCGCGCACATCAACATGTTCGTCGGTTGTGAGTGCATGCAGGTCGGGGTCAAGGGCAAACAATGGATAACACTTGCGAATGGCTCCTGGATGCAGAACAAAGTCGCCATCCATAAAGCAGACAATATCATCCTTGCCCAAACCCGCGCGTGACATAGCACGCAAGATCAGCGCGATGGCAACACGCTTGCCGGGCTGGTTCTGGCGAATGATACGCAGTGTGATATCGCAATCATTGCCAATCAGCTTCAGATGGTTGGCAATTAGCTGCTCGTCTTCCAGCTCACTGGACCCGAGCCAGATCGTCGCCGGAACACCGGCATCACGTATTTCGGTGACGAGACCTCGAACAACGGCTTCCGATATGTAGCGGTGCTCGCGGAATGTCGTCATCTGGACGTGGATGTGACGCGGACGCCAACCCGACCCCCAAAGTGCCGCCGCACGATCGCGCATTTTGGGATATGTGACCTTGCCATATATGCCAGCGCGCAACCAATGATTGGCCCACCACAGGTAACGCCAGATGCCAATTACGCCCATCACGTAGACGAATTCGCGCGCCTGCTGGTCCCAGATGTAGTTGGGAAGCATCGCCATCGCGATAAAACAACAGGTAAGGTAGATTGCGATCTGAAGCTGTTTTTCAGGCGTCCATTTTTGCAGCCCAGTGAGTGGCGCCGTTGGATCGACGAACGAGCTATTTGATGCGGTCACTGTCATACCGCAGCGCCCTACAATGAAAACGCGAGCTTCTGGCCGATCGCCGAGAAGAACGAGTTCGTTGTGCGCTGTTCGAAGACAGCAATGACAGGCAGACCGGCGCGATATTTGTCGTAGT
>JAJFHI010000145.1 GCA_021775715.1 Hyphomicrobiaceae bacterium
GCGCAGCAAAGAAAATCGATCGAGGCCGGACGTGGTTGATCGCGTGGCACACAAAAGATTTTTGCAATGCGGCAAGCTGGCGATGGGCGTGATTGCGGCTTTCTTTCTTATCGCGCAATTCAAAATGTTGAATGCTGTGCCGGTAACCGACAAACCGGCACCGACGGCTGCATCATTTTCGCTGCGCGATCAAACCGGAAAGCTGTTGACGCAGGACGACTTCAAGGGCAAACCGAGCATCATTTTTTTCGGATTTACAAGTTGTCCCGATATTTGCCCGACGACGCTTTATGATATTTCGAGCCGTCTTTCCAAACTTGGAGATCAGGCTGACAAACTCAACGTGATTTTTGTCAGCGTTGATTCTGCGCGCGATACGCCGGATGTCTTGCAGAGTTACCTGGCGCACTTTGATCATCGTATCGTCGGGCTGACAGGAGATAAAAATGAAATTGCGCGATTGGCCAAATCAGTAGGTGCGCGATTTGAAAAGATTTCAAGTGATGAGGGTGACTACAGCTACAATCATTCGATCATGCATTTTTTGTTGGATGCACAGTGGCGCCGGGTTGGTGTTCTTTATGCACGGGGCGGTGAGGCAGGCGAAGCTCGAACCGTGGCCAAGCTAAAGGCATTGATTGGCGAGTAGTTGCAACATACGCCCGCAACTCGCGTCTGCCAGGTGGAGATGAAAGCGGGCTCGCATACATCAATACCTCAAAGCAGCCAGCAAACAAATGTGTTGAGCGCAGTCGTGATCTTATGGCGGCTTACTGGAGTTAACGTCTAGTTGGACTTGGCAAATAGAGAGAGTTTTTCTCGCTGGCGCGATGTTTCCAATGTTATGCTGAGGTGGTCAATCTTGACGATGCGCCAGCCGTCCAGGACTTGACCTTCTTCAATCCACTTGCCCGTATCAGAATTGCTGAGGCGAACAAGCGCGCGGCGGCGGTCGTTGGCACCTTTCACAATTCCAACGAGCTTAATGCCGTCAGGAAGTTTCTTGACAATGACGGGCTTAGGTTTTGCCGCTGGTTTGGGTTTGCGCGTGACTTTGACAGCCGGTTTTTTTTTCGGTTGTGGCGGTCTGCGGTCGGCGAAGAACAAGGGCCGGCGCGAGGTTTGCGGATAGTCGCCGATTGTGTCTGATGTTGTTGGCTTTGCGTCGTTGCTGGCTGTGATTGTCCATGGTGTCGTTGTCGAACCGGCCGATTGCAAAGGTGAAACATCGACCGGCACTATCAGTAACTGCCAGACGAGTGTCGCAAGTGCGCCCGCAACGCCGCCGGCAACAAGAATTGCAATTGAGGTCTTGATCGGAGTTTTGGAAGCTGGTCGCATTACGGTGTTGCCTCCATATCTGTTGCCACGGGCCCTTCAACGTTGACCCGCACATCCAGAACGTCGGCTTGTGATCCGCGTCGCGTAACATTCTGTGTGATATGCAGCGTTTGCACAAAAAGGTGGGGCTTGACAGCTTCAAGTGCGAGAAGCAACTCTTGGACTTTCTTGATGTTGGCGCTCATCTCAGCTTGAGCTCCGATGAAGCGAACACCTTGGTGGTCGGCGGCAGGTTGAGTACGTGTTGACCGCAACCGTATGCCTTTTTGTTTCGCGATATTTGTTAGCAGTGCCTGCAAATTGGCCGCCCGCATTGCGTCTGTGCTGCCTGCCAGAAACACGCCACTTTGCAATCGCAACCGGTTTCGTTCAGCAAGTTGTTCTGCGGCTGTCTTGTTTTCTGCAAAACCATTTAATCGCGCTAATAGGATCCGCTGATCCTGTATCTCGGCCTGGCGTTGGTTGTGGTCGTGGACCAGTGGTACGACCGCGAAAATTGTGATCGCGCCGAGCGCTGCTGCCAATAGCACAAGGGCGGTTGCTTGGCGGTAGCGTTTTGCAAGTCGATGTGTGTTCATGACTGGCTCACCGTATCTTCTTGTTGGGATTGCTACCGGCCAGGACGTCTGAAGATTTTATGCTGGCACGAATGCTGAAACGTTCTTTGTCCTGGTGTTGGTCAAACATCACTGGCGCAGTTAGTGTGGCACCCGCAAACAAGTCTGAGCGATCAAAAAGTGGGATCAATGAGGTCGCCGACTTGGCGTAGCCTGTGATTTCGATTGTTTCACCGTCAATTCGAAGGTCGGTGACCCAGGCGGTATCGGGTATCAACAACGTCAGCGATTCAAGGATGCGGGCTGTGGACGTGCGATCGAGTCTCAGTTTCGAAATGACCGCAAGCTGTGATGCAGCGGTCTCGGATCTGTCGATCGCTTGGCGAACAAGATTGGCTTGGCTGCGCGCGGTGGTTGTCGCCGCCGTAAGTTTTTCCAACGCATCATGTTGGCGCATGAACAAAAGTGCGGTGGCAACTATCGCGAGACACACAGATGCGGCAACAAGGCCTCTGAGCAAATTTGTGCCGCGCCCGCTGGCGGATTGGCGACCGTCCTGAGCAGCAAGGAAGTCTACAGGAAGTGGAGCATCCTGATTTGGGTTCCAGCAGTCGACGAAACTCAGTGCGATACCGCCATCGGATACGGCTTCAAGAATTGGATCTACTGTCTGGCGTTTGATGATGACCTGGTTGGCGACCACCTGATGATTGGATGTTTCGCCGCCATCGCGAATGTAATGCGCTGCGTAAACGTCACTGGCCCGGAATGGTGTCGTGCGTTCAAGATCCAGCTGCAGCGCTTTGGCAATGTCGTGCTCAGCGGCGCTAGGAAAGTTAACCACGCGCTGGAAACAATCAGTGTTGGAGAATCGTAATCCGGCGGCCGAGCGGCGGCGTTTTCTTGCGATCTTGCCAAATGCCGTTATGGCCGCGTCCGCACCGAAGTCTACCCCCTCGAATGTTTCAAGTTCTTCGCATCGACCCTTGCGCTCGTCGAGAATACGCAGGCTATTGTTCTCAACGGACAGAACAGTACGCCGCGGGAAGCGCGCGCTGCCGACCGGTGCGGGAGCCACGAAAATGCCGTTGAGCTCACGCCCCCACCAACGCAGGAAATTAACGACGGTACGAGAAACACTGGTTAACATTTTTGCGTCGTCTGACTTGGGGTACAAACCTTTTGGTCTGAGCCGAATTGACGATAAGTAATTTGATGAAGATAGCGCGAAAAAGCGTGCGAAAGCGTTCTCTCCAGGTTATTATTATAAGCCGACAAGTGTCGACGTTAAAAGAGTTTTCAGCACCAAATGGGTGAGACCTCGTGGAGAAAATTGGTTTCCGTGAGCACGAAAGTCAGACACAGCCCAAAAGCGCGGCTTTCGCCGAGCGGTTTGGTGCATTTCTTGTCGAAAAAGGGCATCTGAACGACCTATCTCTTCGCCGTGCACAACGGGCACATGTCCAGTCGGGTGAACGATTTGATCTGGTTTTGACGCGTCTTGGATTGTTGAGCGAGAGTGAACTTGCATCAGCGTTCTCGACCTACCTTGGTCTACCGCTGATGTCGTCCGACGAGCTGGCGCATGCCGTGCCATTTGCAACGGAATTGAAACGCGAATTTTTGTCTGGCGCGACGATCGTTCCAGTTCGCGACGAGGGCGGTCGTGTTCTGCTGGCAATGGCTGATCCCTTCAATGAAGAGGCGCTTGCGGCTGTTTCATTTCAGCTTTCAAGACCAGTTGATCGTGCCGTCGCCGCACGCAGCGATGTGATGTCGGCGATTAAGCAGAATTACGCGGGCGAAAACGAACGTGACGTTCCATCGCGTCATGGTGATGATGCCGCAACAGAAGCGCAAGCCAGCGAAGAAGATGTTCGCCACCTCGAAGAGCTAGCAAGTGAAGCGCCGATCATTCGGTTGGTTCATGATCTGATTGCGCGTGCCGCTGAAATGGGGGCGTCCGATATTCATTTTGAACCACGAAGCGACAGCCTGCATGCGCGTTTTCGTATCGACGGCATTCTCCACACAGTCGAACAACTGCCGCCAACTGTAAAAGCGGCCGTCACGTCGCGTATTAAGATCATGGCGCGGCTTAACATTGCAGAACGCCGCCTGCCGCAGGATGGCCGCATCACCGCGACAGTGCAGGGCCGCAAGATTGATCTGCGCGTTTCAACAATTCCGACCATTGGTGGTGAAAGTGTCGTGCTGCGGCTGCTCGACAGGTCTCAGGTGCAGCTCGACTTTGCCAAACTTGGTTTTGACGACGAGCGCCGTGCGAAATTCATTGAAACATTGCGCCAGCCGAACGGCATCATTCTGGTTACGGGGCCAACCGGAAGCGGCAAAACTACGACGCTTTACACCGCATTAAGTCTCCTCAACAACACGGAGCGCAAAACCTTTACTGTCGAAGACCCGGTTGAGTACGAAGTCGCAGGCGTCAATCAGATCCAGGTGCAACCGAAGATCGGTCTGACGTTCGGCAACACGTTGCGCTCCATTCTGCGTCAAGACCCCGACATCGTCATGGTCGGCGAAATTCGCGATCTGGAAACGGCACAGGTCTCAATTCAGGCGTCACTCACTGGCCATCTGGTTCTGTCAACGGTTCACACTAACAGCGCGGCAGCGACAGTGGCGCGGCTACTCGATATGGGTGTCGAAAATTATCTACTTGCCTCTACGTTGAAAGGTGTGTTGGCGCAGCGACTTGTGCGCACGCTATGTCAGAACTGTGCTGCACCAACAGAGCCAACGCCTGTTCTCATCGATAGTTTGAAATCGGCCGGGGTAGCGCATGACGCCGCTAATTGGGCCGCTCACCTGCGCAAGCCGATCGGTTGCAACGCTTGCCGGCAAACCGGGTTTCGCGGCCGGACGATGGTGAGTGAGTTGTTGGTGCTCAATTCTCATATTCAAGAGAGCATTCTCGGAGATACAACAGAACGCAGGATCGAAGAGGTCGCGCGCGCGTCCGGAATGATCTCGATGTTTGAAGATGGTCTGGGCAAAGTGCTTGGCGGAGAGACGACGCTCGACGAAGTCATCCGCGTCACACGGATGGGATAATGATCCGGTTTGATTACAAGGCTTATGACGAAAGCGGGCGTCTTGTTGAAGGCGAGATCG
>JAJFHI010000146.1 GCA_021775715.1 Hyphomicrobiaceae bacterium
CGGCCTCATCGAGGATGGCAAAAACATCATGCAATTCTCCGAGCAGATTGCCGACGGGGATTTTTCCGGTGTTAACGCAGCGCTCGCCAAGGAAACCGTCGATCAGTTGGGCAAGCAGATCGAGGCACGCTACCCCGATCCTGACTCTCCGATGCGCCAGGTGCTTTCGTCGGTTCAAAACAATACTGACACCTACCGGAAGCTGGCCGCCGCCGCACTTAACACGGATCCGGATATGGCGCGGGATGCGATTACGGACGCACTCAAAGAGCACGCCAACAAGCATCTCGGTGACCTCATCAATCAAGGAACGGTTTTCTGGAAAGGGATGGTCCGCGACGTTGTTCCAGGGTCGGAACAGATGGGAAAGTACGGCGTCGATCCGGTCGACATTTATTTGCAAGGTGTTGAGGATTGGACGGATTTTGTACGCCGCGCCAAGCGCGGTCAGGAAATCTTTGTCTTCGACTGTTTGCACCGAAGATACAAAAAAGTCTTAGTAGAAACGTCCGAGCCTGATACTGCGCGCGACGCCGTTGAATCTCTGGGTTTGCGCTCCTTCGACTGTGTAGCGACGCGTGATGCCGATATTCCGGATCTGAAACGCGAACCTGCTGACAATGTGGTCGACAAGACATTGGGTGGCATAGCCGACATGTACCGCGACGGAAAGCGGGCAGCCCAACGCCTCACAACAGATACGACAACGCTTGCCGATTTTGGTATGAGCCGCCGCGAGGTTGTTGATCTCATCGAAGAGTTCGAGAGGCTTGTGCGGGACGGTAAGATCCCGAAATACCGCAGTGGCGTAGGATTCCATAACTGGATCAAAGATAGAATTTTAGACAACGTTCGAACGCGGGTAGCGCGCGTCCGCCAACCCGTTGTGCAACAACAGGCAAAGGTGGCCAGTGAAAATGCCGAAGCAATGCGTCGCGTTGTTGAAGCGCTAGCCAGAGCATTGCCGGACGTCCTGAGGGCAGCGCTCGGCGAACGACGACTTGCGGAACTGACGGGGTTGCCTGTTGTAGACCATCTACCCGAAGGCGAGGTTGAGACTTTTGCCGAAGGGAGAAAGAGGGAAGAAGCTCAGAAGAAAAAAGATAAGAAGAAAAAACAAGAGCAAGCTGTCAAGGACGCCGAACGTGAGCTTGAGTGTAATCCGGAGTATCAGCCCAAAGCCAAGAACGGCAATCTTGATGACGGGTTTATCGCGCAGGAGACTGCGGCCGAGGGGCCGAATTACGTCGACAAAGAGGGTTGCCGGCCTTTCGGTCCCGTTGTTGCTAAACGCTTTTCGTATATCGTTCCGGAAGAGACACCACCAGCAAAGAAGAAATCAAAGACCGGTGCAAAATGTGATGCGTTTAAGGTTCGTATCGCAGAAGCAAGCAAACACTACACCGCCGGCAAGATCGAGCACGCAAAAGGCATCCTGAGCGATGTCTCGACCAATCTCGCCAAGCTGCCCAATCCCGAAACGTGCTCCGACGTTCGTGAGCGTGTTTTGGCAAATATCAATAAAGTCGAACGCATTCAGGGCGTGCTTGATCGCATTGACCAAGCTTTGACGGCCTGCGAGCCGCGCAGACTAGAGCGGCAGGAAAATCTGCTGCAAGGCGCTGCAAACCAAATATTGGTGACCATGCGTGACAGGATCCAGCGCGCCAAACCTGTGGCAACGAAATACGCACGTGCGAAAGAGGCCTACTTTGCCGGCGAGATCGGACGGTCTAGACACTTGTTTGAGGATGCACTCAAAAATGCCCGTGGCACCGATGGTGAAACCTGCAGCAACATTGAGGGCCGCATTGGCAACAACCTGAGGCGCATTGGCAGGCTTGAGGACTTCGACAACGCGACCGCCAACGCCATTGAACGCTGTGACATGCAACGCATAGGCCGCCTGATGACGGGCCTTAAGGACACGACAAACCCGTTTCTCGACAACGCCTACGATCGCCTGACGAACATGCCCGACCGTTGCCAGCGTAAGCTTGCAAGCGCGGCGTGCCAGAAGTCTTTTGGGTCGAACACAGTCGCAGCGTCAACGGAAAAGCGCGGTAATGGCGGTTACTCGTGTCAATGCCAGTCGGGGTATCAGTGGAAAAATGGCGACGGCGATAGTGGGACAAACAGCTGTATATCGACAGCCGCGGCCAACCAGTCGAACCGTCAGGCGATGAATGCGAACTGTCGAAAAAAATTCGGTTCGGGCTATTACGCTGGTCCGGCGAATAAGAAAGGCAGCTACTATTGCCGGCCGACAAAGTCAGCAGCGAACGCATGGTGCAATCGAAACAACAAGGGTTCGGGTTGGTACGCTGGCAAGATTAAGTCGAAAGGCGGTTATAGCTGTTATTCGCGCAATCGTAAGACTGCAAGACGCAAAGTGCGTTCGAAACAGAAGGTCTATCGTCCGCGAAAATCGCGCGGAGGAAATGGTCGGGCCGCAAAGAGGCCGCGGTATCGCAAGCCGAAGTACGATCCAAAAGCGGCCGCAGCTGCAGCGGCCGCAGCCAGCATCATTCTTCAGGGCATCCAGGCTTACAACCGGTCCAAGCGCCGTCGAGGTGGTGGCGGTGGAGGAGGCTGCGCCGCTAACCCAAGGGCGCCTGGCTGTTGATCACGTCGCGTGGCACCTCAGTCAAGTTTTTCGAGGTCCTTGAGATCGCCGAAGTCGTCGCTGACGGCGGCTTTGGATGCGCCTTGTGAACTTGAACTGCTGTCGGCGCTCACCGCCGCCTGCGCATTTTTCTTTGCCTTGTAGGCCTCGATGGCGCGGCGTGTGCCTGGTCCCAGTTGTCCGTCGACCGATCCGTCATAAACACCGGCATCGCGTAACTCTTCCTGGATGGCACGCCGTGTGTTGCGGTTCCATTTTTTGGATTCACGGAACAACGCTTTGCGTGCGTTTTTAAATCCTGCACTGTAGGCCTTAAGGAGATACTGTGCTGCTTTACGAGGGTTCTTGCTAATGCCTTCTCCGTTTGCATAGAGCAGGCTTAGATTGAACATTGACGGGGTGTTGCCTTTGTCGGCTGCCTTACGGTACCAGGCTGCTGCCTGCGCCTTATCCTTGCTGACGCCTTGGCCTAAATCGTACGCAAAGCCAAGATTTGACATGCCAGACACGGATCCGCTATCTGCCGCTTTGCGATACCACTTGAAGGCTTCCGCATGGTCTTTCGCGACACTACTTCCCGAGGAGTAAATATTTCCGATTCTGTTCATGGCATCTGCGCTACCTTTGTCGGCGGCTTTCTTGTACCAATTGAGAGTTTCCACGAGGTCTTTTTTGACACCTCGGCCGGCGGAGTACATGAAACCAAGCCTGACCATTGCGCCCAAATGGTTTCTGTCAGCGGCTGATCGGAACCATTTTGCCGCTTCCGTATCGTTCTTCGTGACGCCATTGCCGCTGGCATGCATCAATCCAAGATTGTCCATCGCGTCGGCAAAGCCCAAGTCTGCGGCTTTTTGATACCATTTGGTGGCTTCCACTGCGTCTTTATCTGCGCCTCGTCCATGTTGGTATTTCCAGCCTAAGCCGTTCATCGCAATGACATCACCTTTGGCCGCAGCCTTGCGATACCACTTCGTGGCTTCTGCCGCGTCTTTGGCGACACCGTTGCCGTTGTCATAGGTAATGGCGAGATTGCGCATCGCATCAGCATTGCCATTGTCGGCCCCCTTGCGGAACCAACTTACGGCTTCTATCGCGTCCTTTTCGATACCGTTGCCGTTTGCGTAGTGCCGCCCAAGGTCGGCCATTGCACGAGCATCCCCCTTTTCTGCTGCCTTGCGATACCATTTGACGGCCTCGACTTCGTCTTTGCCGACAGCTTGCCCATTCGCGTAGGCCAGACCGACGGCTCGTTGCGCGCCGGGATGCCCGCGGTCAGCCGCTTTTCGATACCACTTGAGGCTTTCGTGTGCGTCCTTTGGTGCAGCGACGCTCATTCCATTTGAATAGATGTTGCCGAGAAAAAAACTAACAGCTGCTGCGTCCGGTCGCAGCGCCGCATTGCGAAAGGCTCGAACGAATTCAACGGGGCTTTTTGCCAGACGGACAATTTTTAAAGCCGTCGTTTCTCCCGGGGCATGTGCGGAGACAACACGGACTAGCGTCTGCATGTCGGCCGTGGTCGTGTCGTCGACGGAAAGAACGACGTCGCCAGCGGCTATGCCGTAGGCTTCGGCCGCCGAGTCTTTCACAACCTCCTGAACAAATACAGCGCCGGTTTCAGCAATCTCGAGTGCGGCCGCTGTGTCGCTGGGAAAGTTCATGATCCGAATACCCAGGATGCCTCGTTTCGGATTAGTCGGGGTGGAACCCAACTTAACTTTGAATTCGAGGTCGCGGCGATCGAATGCCGTTTCAGTCTTCTCCTCTGCAGATGCGCTGGGCGATCGGGCCGACGGTTTCGGATCAGGGCTGGCCTGCTCTGTTTTTTGAAGTTTTCTCAGCCGGATTTTGGCAAGAGGCGCAAATTTTCCACCCGGGTAGGCCTTCAGGTAGGCGTCAAGCTCGTCGGCGTCGGTACTGTCTTTCACACTTTTCCAGAATGTGATCTCCGCCGTATCGGCTTGCGCGATCGCCGTCATCGTCGGCGCCATAAGCAGAAGTGCAATAATCAGGAGAAATACAATTCGTCCCATAATTCAGCTCCGGCTATACAATCAAAGATGCAAGTATACCGGACTGCGTGCCGCTGCAAAGGTCTGCCGGCCGGGATTGGGTAAGTGGTTAGGCGGGCGCGTTTTTTGCGCAAGATATCATTCACAAGAAAACGCCATATTTGCCCAATGTAAACTTCAGGGGTGATAAGTCCCGACTGGTTTAAACCAGAAAAACAGACATTGCAGAGCAGGTGACCATCCAGGTGGTGTTGAGAAAAATCTCAGTACCACCTGCATTGCTTTTCTACTTGCCAACATCGGTGATGCTGTCGCGTAGGTTCAGTTGACAATGTCCGTTCCTTGTCCTTCGCGTCACTACCGTGTGACGGGTGAACGTCAACTTCCATCAGCAGCGGACGTAGCCGACAAGGAACTACCGCTCTTCTTGACGTCCGCATTGGTATAATTGCCGTCTACCGCAATGCAGAGAAAGCAAACATGGCTGCCCTCGTGCAAATGCTCTGACAGTGGCATATTGGATTTCAGCACTGCATCTAAGAGTGGACATCGCACATCAGACGCGATGGGCCAGAAGTGGACTTTGAACCTCAATCTCACGCAACAACCGCAGAATATCTTCGTCCGAATATCGCTTCCGAGCCATTAAACCATCCTCCCCAACTTGGTAGAGTTTTACAAAAATAATGGCTCAATTTTAAGGGGGAAGGACAACGTAGGATCAACCCGGCACCATCGCGGTAAACGCCTGGATCTTTCACCTTGCGCACAAACGTCGCCGTTAGACGATTGGCTGTCCCCACAGCTGACCCCAATCAAAAAACCTGTCCCTCTTTCTGTCCCCCTTTTGAAACGCGCTGGGGTGAGTTTTCAAGAGGCATAGTGAAGATTTCTGGGGATGAATAGGACGGAATTATTCTGATAAATCAAAAGGATATGATCCATTTTGAGCCACTCTGAGTTTTCTTGAAATGAGCTGAGTGGCGGAGGGGGTGGGATTCGAACCCACGGAACGCTTGCACGCTCGCTGGTTTTCAAGACCAGTGCCTTCAACCACTCGGCCACCCCTCCGCAAGGGCCCATTAAAGTGCCACAGAGCATGCGCAAAATGCGCCGGCGGACCCTAACGATTCATGAACGATTGCTCAAGTGCGGTATCTTTACCGGATATCAAAGAGATTTTGTCATTCTTTCGACGCCTTCGAGCTGAAGTGTCCAAAAAGGGCCAGGCTCAGAAAAAAGAGGCGCGGGGCAATGT
>JAJFHI010000147.1 GCA_021775715.1 Hyphomicrobiaceae bacterium
GTCGCGAACACGCGCTCTTGTTCAGCGCGAACCGCGTCCGGATCAGCGCGCTGTTCGCGTGTCAGTTCGATCGCGGTATCCTGCACGATTGTAGCCGGTTGGCCGCCAACGCGAATAATGCGCGTGGCCAACATCACCGACTCAGTGCGGTCGTGCGTTACAAACAAAACCGTTGTCGGGCTGCGGTTCCAAAGGTCAATTAGCAGCTGGCGCAACGATTGCGCCGTCGGATCATCAAGCGACACAAATGGCTCGTCCATCAACAGAATGTCTGGTTCTAGAATGAACGCCCGCGCCAACCCTGCCCGTCGCTGCATTCCGAGCGACAAGCGCTCAGGATAAACATCACCAAGTCCTTCGAGGCCGACACTTGCCAACATCTCAGGGATTTTTTTAAGCTTCGGATCACCGTCTTCCATCACCAGTGCAATGTTCTCGTGCACGGTGCGCCACGGCAACAAGCGCGGCGCTTGAAACATAAACGACAACAATGGGTCACCGCCGCCAAGCGACACCTGACCCTGATAGTCTTCATCGAGGCCTGAGACGACATTCAATAATGTCGACTTTCCGCAACCCGATGGGCCGGTGATGACGACAAACGAACCCGGATCAACATTGAGTTCGACATCCCGCAGCACGTTGAGCGGCGGACGACCAACAGTTGCCGGAAATGTCTTGGCATCCACACGAATGGATACAGCGCCTGTTACCTCCGCCATCTATTCACCCTCTGATCAATCGGCTGCAGTATGCCAAATTCAATCACCTGGACGACGGCGATAAATGCGACAGCATAGGCAAGGATCTGTGCAACATCGTATTCCTGGAAGGCGATTTGCAACTGGTAGCCAACGCCATTGGAACGCCCCAATAGCTCAACCACCAGAACAATCTTCCAGACCAGCGACAAACCCGTTCGCGACGCCGCTGAAAGAAATGGTGCAAGCTGTGGCAACGTCACGTGGCGCAATGTCTTCCACCAACTGAAGCGATAGACGTGAGCCATCTCGTTCAAGTCACGTGACAAACTTCGCGCACCTTCACGCACAGTCACGGCGACATTCGGGATCTTGTTGATCGTCACGGCCAGAACGGCTGCAACTTCTGTTAGTCCAAACCAGACAAAGCACAAAATGATGGAGACTAGCGCTGGCAGGTTGAGGAAGAAGATCAGCCAGCTATCGAAAAATTTGTCGACCGTTGGTGCCCGGCCCATCGCGATCCCAATGGCGCTGCCAATAAACATCGCGATCACGAAGGCAGCTGCGACCCGTCCCAGGGTCGCGCTGACATGATAGACCAGCTCACCACTAAGAAACTCGGTGTAAATTCTTTCAAGCACGATCAGAGGGCCTGGCAAATGCCGTGGATCCACAAACAATGACACCAGCTGCCATAAGGCCAGCAATGCCAACAGTGAAACCAGCGACCAGCCCATTCGACCCAACTTGATCGAACCGAACCCTGCGCCACCGATTTCCGATTGCTTTGTATCAAGCGCCATAGAACAAATCAGCGTCAAATTTGGTTTTACGACCTGCAAGGTTGCGATCACCCAGATCAATCAACAGCTGCATCAACTTTTCTGCTGACTGGGTCTGGGCATCTGACCACCCATCTGGAATACCCGCACGATAGTAGGCCTTCAGTGCCTCAAACTCGCCCTCTGTCTTGGCGCGCATTTTGGGGCGCACGTTCGTCCAGGCTTCATTGGACGTCGCCAACATCGTGTTGGCCTCTTTGATCGACTTGAAAAACCCTGCGATGGCTTCGTCTTTGCCCTTCGTCGTATTCTGGTCCCAGACGAATCCAACAAGCGGTGGAACAGGCGATACACCAAGTGTTGCCAAAACATCGGCCATAGATAGGATCTGCTTGTAACCGCTACCCTCTAACTTGGCTGAAAAGGTCCAGAAGTTAAGCGCAGCATCAATACGTCCTGAACGCAGCTGCTCCTGGATCAGAGGCGGCGCACCAAACAACGGTTGGCAAACCTTGGCGATATCCTGGTTCATGGTCTTGAGACCGTAGGCCCGTAGCAAGATCCAACTCTTGTCGAGCGCCGAACCTGCAACACCAATACGTTTTCCCACGAGATCCGAGAACAAATTGACAGGGCTGTCTTTGCCGACCATCAACGCGCCAAGCGCTGAGGAATAAGGGGCAAACTTCATCGGTTGTCCGGTAGAGCGTTGGCGCATCGCCCAGGGCCAGTCACTGACAATGAGATCAAAGTCGCGCGACAGCATTCCGATCTGTCCGGCGCTGTTGGTTGCGACATTGACGAGTTCAAGGTCAATACCGGCTGCTTTGGCCAGCCCATTGTCGACCACAGTCTTCATCAACCAGCTCACCGAGCCGAACTTGAGCTGCGCGACACGAAGTTTGTTTGGATTGGCCAGAGCGAGATGCGGCATGCCAAGGCTGCCCGCAACGGCCGCTCCACCTGCCAGCACATTGCGGCGGGTGATCATTGCATGTCTCCTTCATGGCACTGCCGATATTTATTCAAGAATTCCATCCCTTATTTTCAGTCCCATTCCGGATGTTTATTTTGTCCGGTTTCATATGGGAATTTCGCTGTTTGCGAAAGTTCTTAATCCTATCTGCGGTCGCGGGCGTCATCAATCAATGCCTGCTTTGCGCAAGCTTAGCAAAACGATACCACGCATCTAACCTTAAAGTTTTGTAACGCACGAATGTACGTATTACATGGCAAACGCCGATCGCAATCACAGAGATTAACTCCGTAGCCCGCGTTTAGAGCGCGTTGCAACAGAACCGCGCACACGCGCGGTGCAATCGGGAATTCTTCCCGATTTTGCATGGGACGCTCTCCTGAAAGACCGTCGACACCATTCCAATTCGTCAAACATGTCTGCCACGCGCTTGCATTTGCATGCGCACCACCGAACAATGACTAAGCCCCTTAAACCTGTCGGAGAATTCATGTTTACGGCCTTCTTTTTGGCGTACACATTGACCCTAATGTAATAATATAACGCTTGAACGCAGGGGAGCGAATGTAGAACTGACGGCAAGTTTAGCAGATCTACGCGACCGCGCCCGATCAAGGAAAATACTTGTCTTGGCTCGCACCACCACTAAGTTGCGTCAAAAAAGAAATCTGAGGAAGGAAATGATCTTGGCGTCCCACGTCCCGAAGCTTCGCAGGCCCAAATTCGGCTGGCCCTCTGCCCGGTCGGTCACCGTCCTAACAGACGCCGATCGCTCACGGCCGATGATGTGGCTTGGCGTGCTTTTAATTGCAGCCTTTGCCCTGACCATTGGCGCCATGCCGGTTGCAGCCCAGGACGGTGCCGGCACACAGACAATCAAGATCGTTTACCTGCGCGAAAACCAGGACAAACTTTCTCCAATATCATTGCTTGACCAGCCCACGGAAGACCGTGGCTTTGCCGGTGCCGAGCTTGGCATCAAGGACAACAACACGAC
>JAJFHI010000148.1 GCA_021775715.1 Hyphomicrobiaceae bacterium
ACGTGTCGCTTCCCTGCAGGCCACGGAAGACGTCGTCGCCGTCGCGGCCGCGGAAGACGTTGTCGCGCAAATCACCTTTGAAGTTGTCGTCGCCAAGCGTGCCGTCGATCTGCTCGATGCCCCAAATTTCGTCGGTGCCGATACTTGCACCAGTGGCGGTATGAGCGTGGAGGTCAACTGTTACGCCATCTGCCACAACCGCATAATCGAGCGTATCGAAACCAGAGCCGCCGATGATCATATCGTTGCCGCCATCGGCATAGAATTTGTCATCGCCTGAGCCGCCATCGATGATGTCGTCGCCATCGCCGCCGCGTAGACGGTCAATGCCGGATCCACCGATGAGGTGATCGTTGCCCGCGTCACCGTAAAGATAGTCATCGCCGGTGTCGCCGCGGAGGATGTCATTATCGTCGCCGCCGTAGAGATAATCCTTGTGCTTTCCGCCAGACAATATGTCGTCACCGGAACCGCCGCGCAGCGTGTCGTTGCTGGAGTTACCAAACAGCGTGTCGTTGCCGTCGTTGCCGTCGAGGGTGTCTTTACCGGCGTTGCCAACAAGCTGGTTGTCGCTGGCATTGCCGATGATTGTGTCATCGCCAGCGCCAGTGCTGCCGTTTTCGATGATCGCGCCACGTGCGATTGCGATATTAGCCGTCAGGGCTCCAGCGTCGGAAAAGGCTTCTTCGTTGAGGTCGAGTTTTTGGTTGTCGCGATAGCCGGAAAGATCAAGCGTGTCGTTGCCGCCAGCATCCCAGATGGCAAAGACTGTTTGGTCAGTGCTGGAGTCGATTGAAAACGCATCGCGGTCAGCGGTCGAATTAAAGCCATATGTCGTGTCTTCGGTGCGCGTCGTTAAATTTGCACCGTAGAGTTCCTGCGCGGCGGCAATGTCATGCAGCAAAGGCGTAGCTGCGAAGTTCCAACCGTGCACGGCACCGGTTTCTTCGGCGTCGAAGTAACTCATCAATGTGTATTGGCGGCTATCCTGAAGGTACTCAGCATCGTCAGCGTAATTTGGTGCACCGCCATTGTAGGCGCCAGGGTGGTCCAGGCCGATCGCGTGGCCGATCTCATGCAAGATGGCGAGAAAATCGTAGGTGCCGCTTGACACGTTGTCGAAATAGTTGCCGCTGGTATTCAGAAATACATCGCCGGAAAGCGAGCCAGAGCTTGTAGAGCCTGGGAAGTAGGCCCACGCATAGCCGCCGCTGTCGGTGTCGGCGCTGAAAAGGATGCTGGCGTCGTTGGAGTATGCCGCGTCACCTGTTGTGCCGGTGCCGACGCGCTGGAAATCAATGTTGGCGATATCGGACCAAAGATCGAGTGCCGTTTGTGCGGCATCAATCAATGCGGCGTCAAACCGACCGAAGCCTGGATCGTTCGGGTTATCAGAGCGGAATGCGAAGGTGATCGGGCTTGTACCGGCACTCGACCAGCCAAACGTTGCGAGTTGATCGGCGGCCTGCTCCCAGGTGTAAGACGACTTGTCGCTGACAAGCGAGCTGCTGGTTGGGGTCGGGCCATCGATGGTTGATGTTCGCGCCGCCAATTCGTCTGGTGAGATCAGGCCGTCGTTTTTCACAAGATCTTCGTTGGCGTCAAATGACATAGTGATTGCATCGCCCCGGAACAATTGCTTTCGAACCCGCACTTCGGAAAGCACACGGCCGTCGCAACAAACTGGCGATAAGAGTTTGTGCAATTGAGAATATAAAGGTTCGAATTTTATCGAACTGCGGGAGTTGCCGCTTTTGAGCCCGAACTTCGCTGCATCGGTTAGCAGAAGCTTAAGGCTTGCGTCAGGAAAGGGCAGGTCTACCGACAAACACCAACATCGCGTTATGAGATGTCTTAGTACCCGTAGCCGTAATACTGACGTTGGCGTCGGCGCTGCTGGGTTCTGAGTTTGCGACGTAGACGCTTCAGCTTGCGGTATTCGCGCGCATTGCGTGGGCGGCGCGCTTTATAGACGACATAGCGTTGTCCGAAGAAGTTCTTGCGAACCACTTTCTTCACCAGCGGAGATGCTGAAGCAGCCCTGCGCCGCGCACGACGTTTGCGGTATCGTTTTGCTGCTGCTTTTTTGCGTGCTTTTTTCTTGCTCCGGTATTTTTCGTTGGCGCTTTTTACTGCGGCGTTAAGAGTGATTGGGCTCGAGCCGTTGGCGGCCGGGCGAGCGACCTCCTCGTCAGGTGGAATTTCGTCGTCAACAACCATGCGGGCTTGTGTGGCTTTTGGCTTTTCATTCTCAATGAAAGTGTCGCGTTCCGCCTCGTCCGCGCGCATGTCGGCGACCAGGTCGGCATCCCATTGCTTTTCCTCAGCCGTGCTTCCCGATTGGGGCCGTGAATCAACTGCGGTGTAGATAGCGGCAGTTTTACGAGGTTTCCCTGCCAGCGTTGGATTGGCTTTTGCGTTGGCCGCCTTGTTCGATTTTTGTGCCGCCAGTTCGCTAAGAGATTTTTCCCATGGTGCCGAGATGGCGCGTTTCTCGTTTATCTGTGGGAGTTCTTCTTTTGTCGACCGAACTTTTTTGTCAATGCTTGCAGCCGTGTTGGCGTGTGCTGCGACGTGGGTCGCACGGTTGGTTGTTGTCGATGAGGCGGGGTCGGCAACTTTGCTGTCGCGCACCGCTGGCGCCCGTGTAACGGTGCCCGTGCTTGCCTGGGATGCGGTAGCACCACCTCCTGCCGCGATCTGCTCCGATGTTGAGGCATCGCCGTAGAAGAAACCGTGTACGACGAAAGCGAGTAGAGCTATCGCTGTGGCTGGAAGCCCAAACGCAATGAAGCGACGCACGACACCGCGGCGCAGGGACTGCGATTTCAGGTTGGAAATAGCAAAGTCCGCCGCGTCTTCATGGGTCGCGAATTCTCTGCCGATGCGTTTGTCACCAACGTAGGCAACCCAACCGTCCAGAGATTGTATCGTTACGACAGAGTGGTGCAGGCCGGACTCGGCGTCCCACCACTCGCCGGCGCGTACACCGGGTGTCTGCTCACGAAACTGGACTTGCATTACCTCAAACCTCACCGGCGCAAGCATCCGAAACAGGACGGCACCTCAGCGTGCCAACCGTATCTCGCAAATGCCGGAAACCTGCTCCGCCACACAAATTTGGAAACAGGAAATTCCGATCGCTCGTCACCTAGCCTGACGGTTTTGGCAGCATCTGCAACCCAAGCAATTGAAGAATATGTCTTTTGCCCCAGGTCGTGATGAAGATGTACGCGGAAAATTGGCCGGTTGTTGCTTTTGCGCACCGGCTTTTTGTCGTTTCAGGGCTTGCAAACGCCCGCTGGCGTATCTCTCGACAAAATCACGTGCGTGACCGGTCTCCACATTCCGCCCGGCGTGATGCCCACTTTGAGCATAATAAGATGTGATGGGGAAAACCCGCTTTTGACCCTGTTAAATCCTTAACAAACCATTGCTGCCCATAAAATTCCATGTCATACCAGACAAGCCCATCGCACTGGGCTGGGCCGTGGTAGCGGCGCTGGCTTTGAGAGAGGGCCAAAGCCGAGCGACCTCCACGGCCTCTTTAGCCAACCGCAACGCGGTTGGTTGGCGAGGTGGAATTCGTAAAGGGCTTCGGTCGGTGGGCTGTGAATTTGTCTGATGCGTAAGGTGAAAGAAGCAACTGGGGATGGACCGCTTTGTCTCGACATTCGTCAACAAGATCGACGCCAAGGGCCGCGTCTCAATCCCAGCCCCATTCCGCGCCGTCCTTGAACGCGATGGCTATCGCGGTGGCGGCGCGACCGGAATCTACTGCTATCCTTCACTCGATGCTCCGGCACTCGATGCAGGCGGCGAGCGACTTGCGCAGAAGATCGACGGGCTTCTCGCGGGCCTGCCAGACTATTCAGACGAGCGCGACGAGCTGTCTGTCGCGCTCTACGGCGACGTCCAGGTTCTCTCAATCGACGGTGACGGACGCATCGTCTTACCTGAAGGGCTTCGCGCCCACGCAGGTCTCACAGCCAAAGTCGCTTTTGTCGGCCTTGGCGAAAAATTCCAGATGTGGGAGCCGGGAAGCTTTGAAGCACGCCGAACCGCCGCGCGCGACAAAGTTCGAGGTCACCGCAAGCTTCTCGGAGCGGGGAGCCGGTCCGCTGACCCAGACAACAGCGGACCTGAGAGCACACGGGAATGATGTCGCAGCGCCAGCCGTCACCGATGGGACAGGTGACGATCAGCGCTCTCTTGCATTCGATCAACTTATCTGCGTGAACTCGAAGTTGAATTAACGCAGGCTGA
>JAJFHI010000149.1 GCA_021775715.1 Hyphomicrobiaceae bacterium
AGCAGTTGCAGACGGTGCGCTGCACTTTGATCATGCACATACACTTGCTGTGCATTTCCTGTCCGAACTCGCGCACGAAGAACGCGGCAGCATCACTGCACCTCTAACCGCGCGCGGTCCGATCCCGGTGTTTCACAACCACATCACCGCGGGTATTACGCGAGATGTTGGCAAGTTGTATGGCACACTATCAGCGACCGCTGAGAGCTTTGACTATCAGGATGTCCGCGCCGTCAACGGCAGCGAGTTGGATCAGGATGGTCGTGACACAGAGATTATCAGTGGCCAGTTGCGCGCCGGATATCGGTTTTCGCCAGGCTATGAATTCGTCTCCAAGCTTCGCATGCTACGCCAATACAATGCGGGAATTGGAGAGTTTTCCATGGATTCCATGGGGTACGAGGTCTTAGGCGGCCTAGCATTTGAGACAAATCCATTGTTGCGGTGGCGCATACTCGGCGGCGTTGGGTTGCGCGAATTTGATGCCACCGAAGTCGACAACGTCGTGACGTCGCTCGCCGAGGGCCAAGTGGAGTGGTTGCCAACGCAACGAATGACAGTCTACGGAAACCTCCGGCGCGAGATTATCGACACAGTCGGAGCGGAAAACGGCGGTCGGATCCAAACCTCTGTCGATGGGCGCGTGGATTACGACGTCTATAACAACATTGTTCTGAGCTTGAGTGGCGGATACAGCCAGGCTGAATTCATTGGTTCAACACGTTCAGACGAAACACTTACTGGCCGTATCGGAGTCCAATACTTCATGAATAAAAACTGGCTGTTCACTTTTGCATACGAACATGAGTTCCGTGATTCGACGAACGACGTCTTCGATGCAACGCGCAACCGGTATCTCATCGGCGCGAAACTTCAATTCTAATTAAGTAGCCGATGCACAACGAGCCATCATATCGCGACGAGGATGAGGAAGAAGGCGGGACGATCAGCCTTGACCGAATTCTTTACGCGCTTCGCCACCGTTGGCGGATGATTGTGGGGATCACCATCCTCGCGGTCGTGATGTCGGCTGGCGTCGTGATGCTTTTGCCATCGCGTTACGATGCTTCGGCCTTAGTCCAGATCGACCCGCGCAAGAAATCAATATCGAACCTGGATGGTGTGCTGTCCAACCTCCAAGCGGACGGTGCAGTGGTCGACAGTGAAGAAGAAATCATCCGCTCGCGCACCATTGTCCTGCGCGTTATTGACGTTCTCGATTTGCGCAATGACCCAGAATTCAACGGTCCAACCATTTTCGGAAAGATCCTTGTTTGGATCGGGCTTAGCAGTGCGTCGCCGGATAACACGAACGTCGCGCGCATCCAGACCAAAAAGCCAGATCCCATTACCGCTCTCCTGGGTCCCCAGAAAATAGGTCAGTCCAACCCTGAACAGGATGCGATCGCCGTTGCGTTCCTTCGCCGGCTTAAAGTCACACGCGTTCGCAAGACGCTTCTCATCAATATTCGTTTTTCAACGCAAGACCCCGTAAAGTCCGCGCGCATCGCAAACACGATTGCCGAGGTCTACCTCAATGAGCAACTAAGAGAAAAGCAGCGCGCCACTGGAATGGCGACGAACGCGCTCGAACACAAACTTACCGAGCTTCGCGTTAAGTTGGCATCGGCAGAGAGCAAGGTTGAGGCTTACAAAGCCAAAAACGACATCTTCAATTCCGAAGGCCAAATTCTGTCGGAAAAACATCTGGCACGGCTGCAAGAGCAAACCGTGATTGCACGCAATACGACGGCGGAAGCACGCGCCAAGTATCTGCAGGCCAAAACACTACGTGACCGCGGTATCAATAACAACGCCATTACAGATGTCCTTGAGAGCCACACCGTCCGCCTACTCAAAGAACAACTTGGAAAGGCATCGGGAAAGCATGCAGAACTGAGAACCAAATACGGTCAGCGCCATCCATCGATCAAGAAAGTTCGTGCAGAAGTCGATGACGTCCAGCGGCAACTTGACAAAGAGATTGGACGGCTCGTAGCCAACCTCGAAAACGAGCATGAAATCTCTGTGGAACGCGAAAAAGAGCTTACTCAAAGCCTTGCAGTCCTCAAATCGCGCCAGGTGGATGCTCGAAAGGCTGGCGTTGGCTTGAAGAACTTGGAGCGCGAGGCCGCAACGTCCAAGCAATTGTTCGAAGCTCTTTTGGCACGTTACAAGCAGACGAGCGAAACGCAGTCGTTGCAATTGCCAGATGCACGTATCGTAGAGCAGGCCGACGCGCCATTGTTCGCGGCGGCACCGAAACGCAAGCAACTTGTAGCGCTGGCGTCAATCGCAGGCCTCTTTGCAGCACTCGCGCTGGCGCTGGCTTTGGAATTCGCGACCCTTGGCATTGGCCGTCCCGAAGATGTCGAGCAGGTCTTTGAGTTATCGCACCTGACGTCGCTGCCGCGTATTGAACCGACGGCAGCTGACATCGACGACCCACTACGTTCCGCCCGCCTTGTTATCACCGAGCCGACCGGCAGCTTTGCGGAATCCGTTCGCGGGGTACGCCGCGAAATAGACCTCAGCCGACCGATACCTGGAATGCCAACTGTTTTGCTCGTGGCCGGAAGTCTTCCTGGCGAGGGCGTCAGCATGACCGCATCGAACCTTGCCCACCACTATGCAATTACCGGCAACCGCGTCCTGCTTATCGACGGCGATCTGCGCTTCCAGGGATTGTCGCGAAAACTTGCGCCGGGCCGGCAGATTGGCTTGGCTGAGATTCTGATGCAGGGGCTGCGTCCGGAAGTTGCCATCCTGCGAGATGCAACGACAGGGTTGAACTTTATGCCAGCGGCGGGCAACGCGCGACTGACGCAACCAAGTCCCGAGCTTCTCGCCGGACCGCGCATGGCCGGCGCATTGGCGCATCTTCGTGCGCAATTCGATACCATCATCATCGATAGCCCACCGCTGTTACCGGTTTTCGACGGCCGTATCCTTGCAGATCTGGCGGACAGGATTTTGTTTGTAACAACCTGGCGCAAGACACCCAAACAACTTGCCAAACGCGCGCTCAAGACACTGCACGTCAACCAGAGTAAAATTCTCGGCGTTGTCGTCAATCAGGTTGCCCAGGACATTATCGACGAAAGCCGCGGCATTTCATATAAGCCGCAAAGTCCTATCAATTTTAACGATCGCGTTAATATACCTAAACACGGTGCTAATTTGCATGCCAAAGCGGCGTAAAGCTAAGGACTTTGTAAACGGTTCTATTCAGTCAATTTTTATAGAAATTATATAGCATTGGGTAATCAGTAAGCACAGCGCAGAAGCAGCGCACAGCGCGTCAAGGTCAGCCCATGTCAGCAAGCACCGTTTGTGAGAACACCAAATCATCTCCGTCTGAAGCACCCGAAGCAGCAAAACGGGATCCAATGAAGAAGCGTTGGTCGCGCCGGGTCGCAGCCGACACAGTTGGCTTCGCTGACGCGATCGCCGTTACAGCTGGAAGCACGATCCCTGCAGCGATTTATCAACAGTTCGGCGGCCTACAGGCCGACTGGGCGCTCATCATTCAATCGAGCATCGCAGCATCTGTCGTATGCCTGCTGTGCCTGAAATACTGGGGCATGTATGACCTCAATCGGATGCATGATTTCCCGCGCAACCCGGAACGTATTATTGCAGCGCTTGGCATCGCACTCCTACTTGTCGTCGGGCTTGGTTTGCCGAAAGCGATCGAGAATACGCACTTGTGGGTTTGGTATGCCGTTTGGGGCACAGCAAGCTACACGATGTTGCTTGGTAACCGCATTGTTGCCCACGCGATCCTTGCTAAGATGACGGCAAGCGGTGCATTCAACCAACGTGTTGCCGTATTCGGTGCGGGACCGATTGCACGCCGCTGCCACGACTTCTTGGCAGATCCGGCCCTAGCCATTCGCTTCGTCGGCGTTTTTGACGACCGCATCGGAGAAGACCGCATCAACCCAGAAGGCCTGACAGTTGCCGGCAAATTGCACGACCTCATCGCCGCGAGCCGTCATGACGAGATCGATCAGATCGTCGTTGCGCTGCCACAACAGGCCGACGGCCGCATCCAGCACATCGTCAAAAAACTGAAACAGCTGCCTGTCAGCATCCACATCGTGACACACATCTCATCGGATCTTGTGTCTCAAGATTCTTCGGCACACAAAGTCTCCAACATCGGATCAGTTGGTCTTTTGGACGTAAAGAAAAAGCCGTTGGCCGATTGGGCACCCTTGGTCAAGCGGGTAGAAGATGTCGTGCTTGGTTGGGCATTCTTCCTAATTTCGCTATCGTTCTATCCGGTGATTGCGATCATGATCAAACTTGAGAGCTCGGGCCCGATCATCTTCAAACAAAAGCGCCGCGGCCTCAACGGTAAGGAATTTGAAGTCTTCAAGTTCCGTACGATGTCTGTTGCCGAGACCGGAGATGACGTCAAACAAGCAGAAAAGAACGACCCACGTGTTACAGAAGTTGGTGGGGTTCTGCGCCGCTTCAGCCTCGATGAATTACCACAGCTTTGGAACGTCATTCGCGGCGAAATGAGCCTAGTTGGCCCACGCCCCCATGCCATCGTCCACGACGAAGTGTACAGCGAAATCATCGAGCAGTACGCTAACCGTCACCAAGTAAAACCCGGCATCACGGGTCTTGCCCAAGTCAGTGGCTTCCGCGGTGAAACGTCAACGCCAGACAAGATGGAGAGCCGTGTCAATCTCGACGTCGAATACATCGAGAACTGGTCATTTTGGCTCGACCTTCAGATCATCGCCCGCACTTTGTGGGTGGTCGCATCGGGCAAGAACGCCCACTAAAACATGCGCGGGCCGGACGGTGAAAGACAAACCATCGTCCGCCCCGAGCAATCGACTTTTAAAAGAGCCCGCATCGAGGCGGTGCCCGGCACACACTCAAACACTCAAGAAAACAACATGAAACGTGCAGCTAAAATTATGGCGCCGTTACCGATCATCTTGATGGTCGTGAGTTTTCTGTGCCCAACAGAGCTGTCGCTTTACCTTGGCGGACTGAGACTTCCCCCACATCGCGTTGCCATGTTGTTGCTGCTGCCATTGGCTGTGTGGCGCATCGTTATGCGGCCCGACGTTAGCCTGAAAAACTATGACGTTGTCTTTATTCTGTTCAATCTCTGGACGATCGCGGTCTTCACACACAATGAAGATGGCCAGGCTGGCTTTGTCTATGGTGGCTCGCTCGCACTCGAAAGCCTCGGTGGATACCTCATTGCCCGCGCCTGGGTCCGCGACGTTGATACGTTCCAGGCATCGCTACGCGTCATAGCAACTGCGATCGTTGTTGCCGCGTTGTTCGCGCTTCCTGAGACATTGCTCGGCAAGACCTTTACGCATGACTTCCTTGCCAAAATGACCGGCTACGTTCATCCAACGGCGACGGAAACGCGCCTGGGCTTGACTCGCGCCTACGGCACATTCGACCACCCTATTCACTATGGTACGTTCTGCGCCGGACTGTTGGCATTGTTTTGGTTCGCCGAGCGCCGTGTTGCTGGCAAACGTAAAAAGGCCGCATTGCTGGTTGGCGCAACGTTCCTTGGTATTTCGTCGGCACCGATGCTCTGTCTTGCACTACAGGCCGGCATGCTGGTTTGGGAAAAGATCTCACGCGGCGTGACTTCACGCGTCTCACTAACACTTGCTGCTCTAACAGTGCTCTACATCGCCGCATCAATGGTCTCGAACCGAACACCGATCACGTTGATTGCGACAGGCATGACGCTCGATCCGTGGACAGGTTTCTACCGCCTGCAGATTTGGGAACACGGACTAAATAATGTCTGGGCAAATCCCTTATTTGGTATTGGCCTCGACGAATGGGAACGCCCGAAATGGATGGTATCGTCGACAGTTGACGCGTTTTGGCTGGTGATTGCCATGCGTAGCGGCATCCCGGCATTCCTATTGCTGGCTACGGCGATCGTTTTGATCGGTCGTGCGGTTGTGAAGAACCAGCGCAAACTTGCTGACCCAATAGCGCGAAAACTTGTCATGGGCTGGTTCATGTCGCTGATCGCCTTGAGCCTGATCGGCTGCACGGTGCACTACTGGAACGTCCTGTACTCATACTTCTTCTTCTTCCTCGGCCTTGGCGGATGGCTGGCCGACCCGAAGAAAACCGCGCTCAAAAGCTATGTCCGACACATGCAGCAAAGGCATGCCGTCCGCACGCCACATGTTGCAGGACCAAAGCAGCACGCCACGCCGCCGCCAATACCCCGGTCGCCCCAACAAGCGCCGGGCAGCACTTGGCCCCAACCAGGGTTTGGTCCCTACTACGGCCCAGCGCCAGCCTTCCGGCGGTAATCAGATTTCAATCGCAGCGGAAACAAATAAACCCACCACCGGGACACGGTCGTGGGCCTATTCTATGCAACTGGCTGCATTTAACAGCGGCAATTAAAGTACTTAGAGCTTTTGTTGTAAACCATCGCGCTCAAGTAGCGAAGCGATAGCGCAAAATAGTCTAGGCTCAAGTAGCGGAGCGGTCGCCCATCATACCGCCGCTTTCACACAACCACACAAACTCTAGGCAGCCTCGGTTTTGGCACGTTCTCTTATGCCGTCCTCGGCAACGACCACGTCGTCGACAGCAGTCATCTCTTCAACGGCAGGTTCTTCAATCGAAGAATACTCAACTGCCGTATTGTCAACCGCGTCGTTGGCCAGACCTGGCCGCCTAGCGGAGGTGACCTCCAGCAATTGCTTGAGAACGAAATCTGCTTTGGAATCCCAGCTTTCGCCCATCACGCGTTCACGCGCGGTTTCGGGTAAGTAGTCTGCCATCAAGGCATGGCGAATTTTTAGAGCAAAGGTATCGGCATCACCTGCCACCGAGACCAAGTCACGCCACGGTGCAAGCGCCGGAAAGTCAGTGGTGACGACAGGACGGCCAACCGCGAGGTATTCCTTGAGCTTGATGGGGTTGCAGGCCTGGATCCATTCGCTTTTGTTCCAAGGCATGATCAGCACATCCATCGCCGCCATATAACGCGCGATCACGTTGTATGGCTTACGGCCAAGGAACGTGACGTTGTCCGCCGTGCACCAACCGGCAGGTAGTGAACACCCACCGACCATCACGAACTGCACGTCCGGCATTGCCGCGACAACCTTTAGGAATAGCTCCTGGTCAAAGGTATGGTCGTCGATTCCTCCGACAAATCCAACGCGCGGGCGCGGCATGAACATCATGTCGCCTGGACCACGTTGGCGTGTGTCACCTTCCTTCACGAACAAGTCGTAATCAACGCCATGGGTGACCAGCAGGCTGTTTTGAACTTCGTCGCGCTCTTCTTCCATAAGATGAGGAGCGGCATAAATAACGAGGTCGGCCTCGGCTTTCAGCTTCTTGATCTGTGCTCCAATGCGCTCAGGGTCTGCTTCGGGAAATGCCTCAAAGCGATCCGTACGTTGCAGCACCATCCCAACATGATCAATTTCGTCAGCGAGGTTCGCACCTGTCGGGCAATGCATCCACAACAGCGGCTTGCGGATTCCGGCCCGCCACGCCATCAAGCGGATCTGCGGCGCCAGCGCCCAACTTGAGATTTTCTCTCCACGTTGACCTGGAATGGAGACCGGCGAATAAACCCAAAAATTGTTTTCGATGTGGGCCGCGCCACGTGCGAGGCTCTTGGCCTTGCGAAACATGCGCGATGCGAACGCATTATCTTTCGAGGGGCTCGGCATGCGGACACCCAGCGAGTTGATGAACAACACCGGGTATTTCCATGCGAGACGCCGCATAATCTGAAAATCGAAGTGCCCACGGTTGTGGTACCACCAATCTTCGCCACCGATACAGATGATACCGTCGAAGGCCCCGTCTTTCATAGCCTTCGCCATTTCCACAGTTGTCAAACTCATTGCGAACCTCTTGCCCCACGCGAAATCGCGTTTCGGCCATTGTCTTCACTTCGCGTTAAGTATTCGTTGCGTTGCGACGTTTTTTTTAACCCAAACGTCAGCTTAACCGCCGCTTAGCTTGATGCCTGTACGATTCGTTTACCGTTTCGAAATCGGGCTCTTACTGAGCGTTTTCATCCGTCCGTCCAAAACAACAAAAGATCCGACATGACCGACTGCACTGAAATCGATGTCTCAATAATCGTGGTCAGCTACAACACCCGTGAGATGACATTGAACGCATTGCGTTCGGTGGCGCGCCAAACAACTGGCGTCAGCTACGAACTCCTTGTCGTCGACAACGACTCATCAGACAACTCAGCCGCCGCGATCGCTGACGAATTTCCCGACGCCCGGGTTAATGCGTTGTCGAAAAACATCGGCTTTGCCGCGGCAAACAATCTGGCGGCAATCAAAGCGCGGGGCCGGTATGTTCTGTTGCTGAACCCTGACACCGTTGTAAAAAACAGCGCAATCGACAATCTCGTTGCATTCTCTCGCAAAAACCCACATGCAAAAATTTGGGGCGGTCGGACATTGTTTGGCGATGGTTCACTGAACCCATCCTCATGCTGGCATCGTATGTCACTGTGGAACACGTTCTGTCGTGCAGCAGGCCTGACCGGCTTGTTTGCATCCAGCGAATTCTTTAATGCCGAGACATTTGGTGCTTGGCCGCGCGATACCGAACGCCGGGTTGATATTGTGTCTGGCTGCTTTTTCCTTATCGAACGCACCTTCTGGACCAAACTTGGTGGCTTCGACCCCACTTTCTTCATGTACGGCGAGGAAGCCGACCTATGCATTCGCGCCAAGGAATTTGGCGCCAATCCAATGGTCACACCTGCGGCAACGATCGTGCATTACGGTGGCGCGTCGGAAACAACACAGTCCGGAAAACTGGTGAAGCTGCTGTCGGCCAAAGCAACCTTGATCAACCGCCACTTCCCGGATCGCCAAAAACATATCGGACTGGGACTACTGATGGCGTGGCCACTGTCGCGTTGGTTTGCGTTCAGATTGATTGCAACACTGACCCAGAAAACAAATCACAAAACAAGAGCGAAAATCTGGAAATCCGTTTGGCAACAGCGGGACACGTGGCAAAACGGTTGGCCGCTGGCAGCAACACGGGCGGGCGCGCAACCGCAACCGATCTACGCCCAGGCCGATGCAAGATCGCTAATTTCGTAACGCGAAACAAACACCACGAGCGCGCAGGCGCGACGTGGACACGGCGCAAAAGGACAACACGATGACGGCTCCAAACACTTCTCATCGCCACCCCGAGGTTTGCTGCCACACGCCGTGCGCAACCCAGACAGGAGCAATCGCCTACACGATTGCAACGCTGGTCAACAACCGCGACCAATACGACGAGATGGTACTGTCGTTTTGCGAAGGTGGTTTTGCCGAGGGTGACTGTGAATTTCTCTATATCGACAACACCGGTAACGATCAGGTCTGCGCATACAGAGGCTTGAACGCGATGCTCAACGCCGCCCGCGGACGTCAGGTAATATTGTGTCACCAGGATGTACACCTTCTGGCCGACGGTCGCATCAACCTGGACACAGCGCTCGACGACCTAGAGACCCTCGACCCAGACTGGGCTCTTGCGGGAAATGCTGGCGGGATCGCACCAGGGCGTCTCGCTTTACGCATCACTGATCCTCACGGCGCTGATCAACATGTTGGCAAGCTACCCGCACGCGTCATGAGCCTCGATGAAAACTTCATCGTCGTGCGCGCCAACGCGCGCCTTGGTTTTTCGCGCAATCTCTCTGGATTTCATTTCTACGGCGCCGACATCTGCCTCAATGCCGATATCATGGGCTGGAATGCCTATGTCGTCGATTTCCACTTGGCTCATTTGTCCGGCGGCAACAAAAACCATACGTTCAATGACATGGAATCAGCATTTCGGGCCAAGTGGTCACGCGCACTCACCCCACGCTGGATGCAAACAACCTGCGCTTTGATGCGTCTGACTGGAGACAAGGTCGGACAGATTGCAAGCCAGGTGACAACGCGGCCCTACAAAAAAATCAGCCGCCTCATGGCAACCGACGGCGGCTGGAACAAACCGGCCCCAAGTGCGGCTATACAAAAGAAATCGCGGTAGCCGCCATGCCATCTACTGAGATGACGTCCTCTGTCCCACAGGCGCAAAACCTCGCCAGCCGCATAGCAGGTCAAAGCGCTATGCTGTTTGCAGGCTTCGGCGCGGCTCAAGTGTGTTCGTTTGCGCGAAACGCGATCATCGGTCACTGGTTGTCAAAAGGCGACTTCGGAATCGCTGCAACAATCACCCTGCTCCTGCAGCTTATCGAAACCACCAGCGACCTTGGCGCCGACCGGCTGATCCTGCAGGCCGACGATGGCGACGACAAAGTCCTGATCGGCACCGTACATCTAACCTTGATAGGTCGCGGTGTCATCATAGCGGCAGTAATGTATCTCTCGGCCGGGCTCATGTCGGCCTTCTTTGCCATTCCACAAGCCCAATGGGCATTTGAAATGGCAGCCGTTGTACCATTGATCAAAGGCTTCATGCATCTTGATCCGCGCCGTTTCCAGCGTTGTTTACAAAACCGCGCCCAGATCACTGTCGAAACTCTGCCGCAGATAATCGCCTTGGCCGCAACCGTGCCAATGCTTCACATCTTTCCCGACTATCGGGCCATTGTCTGGCTAGCGTTGGCGCAAGCCATAGCCGCGGTCGGGTTGTCACACGGACTTGCCGAGCGGGCCTACAACACCGACTGGGACGGCGAAAAACTAATACGGTTGTTTACATTCGGCTGGCCAATTTGGGCGAGCGCGTTTCCATTGATTGCCGTCTACCAGGGCGACCGCATTGT
>JAJFHI010000150.1 GCA_021775715.1 Hyphomicrobiaceae bacterium
GATGGCCTACGGTGTAGGTGGCACGCGTTACGACGAAAACAAACGCGCCGTTGAAGACAAATACCTCGGGCCGATGATCAAGACGTCGATGACGCGCTGCATTCACTGCACGCGTTGTGTGCGCTTCATGACCGAAGTGGCGGGTGTCGAGGAACTCGGCCTGATTGGCCGTGGCGAAGATGCTGAAATTACGACATACCTTGAAAATGGCATGCTGTCGGAAATGTCGGCCAACGTGAACGATCTGTGTCCCGTCGGCGCGCTGACACACCGACCTTGGGCGCACAACGCGCGGCCTTGGGAGCTGAAGAAAACGCAGTCGATCGATGTGATGGACGCGCTGGGGTCTGCCATTCGCGTCGATACGCGCGGTCGTGAAGTGATGCGCATTCTGCCGCGCAACAACGATGCTATCAACGAAGAATGGATTTCCGATAAGACGCGCCACGTTGCTGATGGTTTGCGGACACAGCGCTTGGATCAGCCGTATGTGCGCCGCGATGGCAAGTTGCAGCCGACCTCGTGGGATGACGCGCTGGCGGTTGTTGGTGAAAAGCTGAAATCAGCCAAGCCAAATCGCATTGGGGCTATTGCAGGCGACCTTGTTGGCATCGAAGAGATGTACGCGCTGAAGACAATGCTTGGGTCACTCGGCTCCAAAAACATGGATTGCCGCCAGGATGGCGCTGCGTTGACAACTGAAGCCGGTCGTGCGGGCTACACCTTCGCAAACACACTGGCCCGCATCGACGAAGCCGACGTCATTTTGCTGATCGGCACGAATCCTCGCCTTGAAGCGCCGATCATGAACATGCGCATTCGTCGCCGTTGGCGCGATGGCGATGTGCGTGTGGCACTTATCGGTCCACAGGCCGATCTTGCATATGATTACAAACACCTTGGCAACGACGCTACCATCGTCGCAGAGATCGCTTCAGGCGAGCGCAAAATTGCGAAGAAGCTAGGTGATGCCAAGGCACCATTGGTCATCGTCGGAATGGGCGCGCTGACGGGCAGTGACGGTGCGGCGGTGATGGGCCATGCAGCCGCTATTGCTGGCGCTGCCGGGAAGGATATGCCGGACGGCTGGCAGGTCTTGAATGTCTTACACACAGCAGCTGCACGTGTCGGCGGCCTCGACGTTGGCTTTGTGCCGGGCGAAGGCGGGATGACGACGGCGCAAATGTTGGCTAAGCCGATGGACTTACTCTATTTGCTCGGCGCCGACGACTGCGGCGTGGGACAGATCCCCAGCGAAACCTTTGTTGTCTACCAGGGCCACCATGGTGATGCCGGTGCACACCGGGCCGACGTGATTTTTCCGGGAGCCGCCTACACCGAAAAGAGCGCAACCTACGTCAACACCGAAGGCCGCGCGCAAATGACGGCACGCGCAGCATTCCCACCAGGTCAGGCCAAAGAAGATTGGGCGATTTTGCGCGCGCTGTCGGCACATGCGGGCAAGGTTTTGCCATTCGATACGATCGAGGCGCTGCGCCAGAAGCTTTACAAAGAAGTGCCGGTGCTCATGCAACTCGATGCCGTGCCAGAAGTTGATACATCGGTACTTGGCAAGCTTGCAGACACAGCGGCCAAAGTTGGCGACGAAGCGTTCGCCGAGGCCGTCACAGATTTCTATCTGACAAATTCAATCTCGCGGGCATCTGCCATCATGGCAGAGATGAGTGCGCTGAAAAATGCCAAGACGGAGCAGGCGTTACATGCAGCTGAATAAGCATAGGCCGGTTCTGACGGCGGGGTGGTATTGATGGAACAAGACGCACAGACAGCCTTTTGGCAATCGCAAGAGTTCTGGGATGGGCTCATCTGGTTTGCAACGATGCTTGGCTCGTCGGCACTCATCATTGTCGGTCTGTTGTTGATCATCGCCTTCCTGCTGTTGATGGATCGCAAAGTCTGGGCGGCGGTGCAGCTGCGCCGCGGACCGAACGTCGTCGGCCCGTTTGGTCTGCTGCAGTCGTTCGCAGACCTTTTGAAGTTCGCGTTGAAAGAGCCAATCATTCCGTCTGGCGCTGACAAGGGCGTGTTTCTGCTGGCGCCAGTTGCAGCCTCGTTGTTTGCACTGGCGGCGTGGGTTGCTATTCCACTCGATAAGAGCGAGGCGTGGGGACACTGGGTCATCTCTGACCTCAACGTCGGTATCTTGTATCTCCTTGCGGTGTCATCGCTTGGCGTCTATGGCGTCATCATGGGCGGCTGGGCGTCGAACTCTAAGTATCCGTTCATGGGCGCGCTGCGCTCGACGGCACAGATGGTCTCTTATGAAGTATCCATCGGCCTGGTCATTATCACCGTCCTGTTGTGTGTTGGCTCACTCAACATGACTGCGATCGTCCTTGCGCAGTCAGAGGGGCTAGGCACATTCGCCGGGCTGCCAAGCTCAATGCTGGACTGGCATTGGCTGCCGTTGTTCCCGATGTTCGTTGTCTTCTTCATCTCAGCGCTGGCGGAAACAAACCGTCCGCCGTTTGACCTTCCGGAAGCGGAAAGTGAGCTCGTCGCCGGCTTTATGGTCGAATATTCGTCGACGCCTTATCTGCTGTTTATGCTTGGAGAATACGTTGCCATCACCACAATGTGTGCACTGACAACGATTCTCTTCCTCGGCGGCTGGCTGCCACCGTTGGATGTGGCGCCGCTCAACTGGGTGCCCGGCATCTTTTGGTTCATCGGCAAATGTGTGCTGGTATTCTTCATGTTTGCGATGGTGAAAGCAATGGTGCCGCGCTATCGCTACGACCAGTTGATGCGACTTGGCTGGAAGGTGTTCCTGCCGCTGTCGTTGTTGATGGTTGTTGTTGTTGCGGCTGTGCTGCAGTTCGGAGGTTTCGCATGAGCCCTTCAATGATGGGGGTCGTGGTTGGTGTGATCTTTGGCGGGATCAGCTATTTCGTTGTTCGTATGATTGCTGACAATATTGAAACCGCAAAGAGATCAGAAGACAGCAAACCCGATGAACGGCGCAAGACGGCTGAGATCTTGCGCAAGGTGGCTGGCTTCGATCTTCTCGTGTTTCCGGTGATCGGCTATTTCGTTGGGCCGTACATCTTGTAGGACGCAAAGACCTGTTTGAATCTTGAGAGCTGAGGAGGCTTTCGAAAATGAATATGGCGCAAGGCGTCAAGTCGATGTTTTTGACGGAGTTCGTTTCGGCGTTTTTCCTGACGATGCGATATTTCTTCAAGAAAAAAGCGACTTTGAATTACCCGCACGAAAAAGGACCGCTGAGCCCACGCTTTCGCGGTGAGCATGTGCTGCGCCGTTATCCCAATGGGGAAGAACGCTGCATCGCCTGTAAGCTGTGCGAAGCGATCTGTCCGGCGCAGGCTATCACCATCGAGGCGGGACCACGGCGTAACGACGGTACACGGCGCACCACGCGTTACGATATCGACATGACGAAGTGCATCTACTGTGGTTTGTGCCAAGAGGCATGCCCGGTCGACGCGATTGTTGAGGGACCGAATTTCGAATTCGCGACGGAAACGCGCGAGGAACTTTTCTATGACAAAGCCCGGCTGCTCGAAAACGGCGATCGTTGGGAACGAGAAATCGCAAAGAACCTTGAGCTTGACGCAAAATACCGCTGAGGGTTGGGGAGCCCTTCTCGGTGTGCTCACCGAAGAAGAACTCGACCAGTATGGGCAAATGGCCCAGGACCAGATCAGCCGCGAGGACCGCTGGCGCTGGGCCCAAGCCGCTGCCGGTTTTGTTGCTGCGGCACTAGCCGTGTGGATCAGTGTGCGGCTGATTCAGGGCGGTTGGGAGCGTTTCTGGTGGTTGCCCCTTGGATTGGCGGCCGTGTTGAGTTATTGGCCCTATCGAAGCCTAAAGACGCGTCGTCTCTGGCAGGGCCACTACGACGCGGTGAAGCAAGAGTTGGAGCGGCGGCAAAGTAAGTCCGGATCGACATGATACGCGCACCCAGGTGATGGGTGCAGACAAACAGCGGGTCTGAACGGGCATTGGCCCACAGGAGCAATTCGATGGATATCGCGGCGACTTTCTTCTACCTGTTCTCGGTGCTTGCAGTGGCATCGGGCGCGATGGTTGTTGTCGCCAAGAACCCGGTCCACGCTGTGTTGTTTCTAATCCTGACATTCTTCAATGCCGCCGGTCTGTTTATTCTGCTTGGTGCTGAATTTCTGGCGATGCTGTTGGTAATCGTCTACGTCGGCGCGGTCGCTGTATTGTTCTTATTCGTCGTCATGATGCTGGATGTTGATTTTGCCGAGCTGCGCGCAGGCTTCATCAAGAATGCGTCGGTCGGCGCAATAGTCGGCGCGGTTGTGTTGGTTGAGCTGGCCATCCTATTCGGCTTTAAGGGGTTTGAGATCGGTAAGGCCGGCAAGATCGCCGCTGCTATTCCGTCGCAGGGGTCAGGGCTCTCCAACACAGAAGCATTGGGTCGCCTCATCTACACAGACTATGTCTACTTCTTCCAGGGTGCAGGTCTAGTGCTGTTGGTTGCCATGATCGGCGCAATCGTCTTGACGTTGCGTCACAAGGAAGGCGTCCGGCGACAGTCGATTTCCGCTCAGGTTGGCCGTCGTCCGGAAGAAACGATGGAGATCATCAAGGTGGCACCGGGCGCAACGATTATCCCATCGGCTGAGGGACAAAACTAAGCCAGAGCGCGGGGCGCTGAAAGACTACAAGGCATCGTCGGCACGTTGGTGAACAAGAAACGAGAGACAAATAGATTATGGACATCGGTATCGGCCACTATCTGACAGTTGCAGCGTGTCTGTTCACGCTCGGGATTTTTGGCATCTTCATAAACCGCAAGAATGTCATCGTGATCCTGATGTCTGTCGAACTGATGCTGCTGGCGGTCAATATCAACCTCGTGGCGTTTTCCCACTTCCTTGGTGATCTCACTGGCCAGGTGTTCGCATTGTTTGTTCTAACGGTGGCGGCGGCGGAAGCCGCCATCGGTCTGGCGATTATTGTCGTGTATTTCCGCAATCGCGGCTCGATCGCGGTTGAAGACATCAACATGATGAAGGGCTAACGGGCTACGCCATGATCTACAAACTGATTGTTTTTCTACCGCTGATCGGTGCTTTGATAGCTGGATTTTTCGGTCGCTTCATTGGGCCAAAGCCATCTGAGTATTTCACCACAACCTGCCTTGTCATTGCCGCCGCGCTGTCGTGGTTCGGCTTTTACCAGGTTGGCTTCAACGGTGAAACGGCACAGCTTCCGATTATGCGCTGGATAACATCCGGCGAATTGGATGTGTCATGGCGACTGCGCATCGACACATTGACTGCCGTTATGATGGTGGTCGTGACCACGGTGTCTTCGTTGGTCCATATCTATTCGATCGGCTACATGGCCGATGACCCGCATCGCCCGCGCTTTTTCGCTTATCTCTCGCTCTTCACATTTGCCATGCTGATGCTAGTGACGAGCGACAACCTCTTGCAGATGTTCTTTGGCTGGGAAGGCGTCGGTCTGGCGTCTTATCTGCTGATCGGCTTCTGGTACAAGAAGCCCGCAGCCAATGCGGCGGCCATAAAAGCGTTTATCGTCAACCGTGTTGGTGACTTCGGCTTTGCGCTTGGCATCTTCGGTTTGTTTTTCGTCTGTAACAGCGTCAACCTGGATGAAATATTTGCGGCCGCACCGACGCTGCAGGACAAGACGATGAACTTCCTCGGCTACGAGGTGGATATTCTGACGACGCTTTGCCTGCTCTTGTTCATGGGCGCGATGGGCAAGTCGGCGCAATTCCTGTTGCACACATGGCTGCCGGACGCGATGGAAGGCCCAACGCCTGTGTCAGCGTTGATCCACGCGGCGACCATGGTGACGGCGGGTGTGTTCATGGTTGCGCGCTTGTCGCCGTTGTTTGAATTGGCACCGACGGCGCTGATGGTTGTCACGCTTGTCGGCACGGTGACTGCATTCTTTGCTGCCAGCGTCGCCCTTGTCCAAAACGACATCAAACGCGTGATTGCCTACTCAACGTGCTCGCAGCTGGGCTACATGTTTGCAGCCCTTGGTGTTGGCGCCTATGGCGCGGGTATGTTTCACCTGTTCACACATGCGTTCTTCAAAGCGCTGTTGTTCTTAGGGGCAGGCTCGGTGATCCATGCCATGCATCACGAGCAGGACATGCGCAATATGGGTGGCCTGGCACCAAAGATCCGCACTACTTGGATCATGATGCTGATCGGCACTTTGGCGCTTACAGGCGTCGGCATTCCGCATCTCATCGGCTTTGCCGGGTTCTATTCGAAAGATGCCATCATCGAAGCGACCTACGCCGCGCACCTTTCCTACAACTATTCCTTCTGGACGCTGACACTGGTTGCCTTAATGACATCGTTCTATTCTTGGCGCCTGATCTTCATGACGTTCCACGGCAAAACACGGGCGGCGCCTGAGACGTTCAAGCATGGGCACGAAAGTCCGAATGTGATGCTGGTGCCATTGGGCTTCCTGGCTGTCGGCGCCGTTGTTTCGGGCTTTGCATTCAAGTCGTACTTTATTGGCGACAATCAGGAAGTGTTCTGGGGCAAGGCGCTTTTCACAGCACCCGGCAATCAGATCCTGGACGACATGCACCATATTCCAGGATGGGTCGGATGGGCGCCAACAGTCGCGATGCTTACTGGATTGGCTATCGCATATCTCTATTACATCCGTATGCCATGGCTGCCTGAGGCCACGGCGAAAGCGTTCCGGCCGATTTACATCTTCTTGCTCAACAAGTGGTACTTTGACGAGCTCTATGATTGGCTGTTTGTGAAGCCTGCGATTGCGATCGGGCGGACATTGTGGAAGCGGGGTGACGGCACTGTCATCGACGGCGTCATCGATGGCACGGCGGACACAGTCAATTGGACAACCAAGAAGGCCGTCAAGGTGCAGACGGGTTACATCTATCACTACGCTTTCGCGATGCTGATTGGCGTGGCGTTGCTCCTCACATACTTTGTTGCGAAAGGAGGGCTGTTGAAATGAGCTTTTTCAATTCACCCTACCTGCTGTCAGTCGTCACGTTTGCACCGCTGTTTTTCGGTCTCATCTCGATGCCGCTGTTGCCACGCGACGAAGTCGGCGATCGCAATGTGAAAGCGGTTGCGCTTTGGATTACGTTGTCCACCTTCGCTGTATCGCTGATCATCTGGTTTAATTTTGACCCGTCCACTGCAGGCTTCCAATTCGTGGAAGAGTACGAGTGGCTGGGGACGATCAAATACAAGATGGGCGTTGATGGCATCTCGATGCTGTTCGTCATCCTGACGACGTTCCTAATGCCGATTTGCATCCTTGCGAGCTGGGACAGCATCAAAACGCGCGTTAAAGAATACATGATGGCGTTCCTGGTATTGGAAACGCTGTTGATCGGCGTCTTCTGTGCGCTCGACATGGTGCTGTTCTATCTGTTCTTCGAAGCCGTACTGATCCCGATGTTCCTGATTATCGGTGTGTGGGGCGGACCGCGGCGTGTCTACGCCAGCTTCAAGTTTTTCCTCTACACGTTGCTTGGCTCCGTGTTGATGCTGCTCGCGATGATGGCGATGTGGTGGGAAGCAGGCACAACCGACATCGTGCAGTTGATGAATTACAACTTCCCAGCCGAGATGCAGTGGTGGTTGTGGTTGGCGTTTTTTGCCTCATTCGCCGTCAAGATGCCGATGTGGCCGGTGCACACGTGGTTACCGGACGCACACGTTGAGGCGCCGACGGCAGGCTCGGTCATCCTCGCTGGCATCCTGCTGAAGATGGGTGGCTATGGCTTCCTGCGCTTCTCTCTACCGATGTTCCCGCTGGCCAGCCAAGAGTTGGCGTGGCTGATCTTCGCCATGTCGGTTATTGCGATTGTGTACACGTCGCTGGTTGCGTTGGCGCAGGAGGACATCAAGAAGCTGATTGCCTACTCGTCTGTCGCCCACATGGGGTTTGTGACGATGGGCATTTTCTCATTCACCAGCCAGGGTCTTGATGGCGCAATCTTTCAAATGCTATCGCACGGACTCGTTTCAGCTGCACTATTCCTCTGCGTCGGCGTGATTTACGACCGAACGCACACACGAGAGATCAAAGCCTATGGCGGAATAGTCGAACGAATGCCGATGTTCGCGTTCGTGTTCATGGTTTTCACGATGGCCAACGTCGGACTACCAGGAACGTCCGGTTTTGTCGGTGAATTCCTGACACTGATGGGCGCCTTCCGAGCCAACACGTGGGTGGCATTTATTGCGACGTTTGGTGTGATCTTATCGGCGGCCTATGCGCTCTATCTCTACCGCCGCGTTGTGTTTGGCGCTTTGGAAAAGCAAAAACTGATGTCGCTTAAGGATATGAACGCGCGTGAGATCGCGGTACTTGCGCCGCTGGTCATCCTCGTCATCTTCTTTGGATTTTATCCGGCACCTCTGCTCGATGTGTTTGCTGTGTCCGTGCAGAAGCTGGTGGCAAACTACGAAGCAGCCATCTCGCAGGCTGCTTCTCTGGCAGCGAAATAGGCCAGCCGGTTACGAGACGTCTAAGAAAAAGGTCGACTGTTCATGCCCACGCTTGCCTCTCTTTCTCCTGCCTTGCCGGAAATCGTCCTGGCTGTTGGCGCGATGGTGTTGTTGATGATCGGCGTGTTTCGCGACGATGACGCAGACAACGGTGAGTTCATTGGCGGCCTGGCCATTGTCCTGTTGGTGTTTGCTGGAGCGTTGATTGTGATGCAGCCGGCGTCATCGGCCTCACTGTTTAACGACGCGTTCGTGGTCGACGGGTTTGCCCGGTTTATGAAATTGTTGGTCATCATCGGGTCTATTGGCGCACTTCTGTTGTCGTTTTCTTACTTACGCCAAGTCGGGTCGTTGCGGTTTGAATATTCCGTGCTGGTCGTGCTTGCGACTGTCGGCATGTTGATGATGGTGTCAGCTAATGACCTCATTTCGCTTTATATCGGTCTGGAGTTGCAGAGTTTGGCGCTTTATGTGCTGGCCGCCTTCCGCCGCGATTCCGTGCGGTCCAGCGAGGCAGGTCTTAAGTATTTCGTTCTAGGTGCGTTGTCGTCTGGCATGCTGCTCTACGGGGCTTCATTGACGTATGGCTTTACCGGCTCAACCAGCTTCCCGGTTATCGCGAGCGTTGCGACGACGACCGACGGCGTTCTCAATATTGGGCTTGTCTTCGGTCTGGTATTCCTGCTTGTCGGCCTCGCATTCAAGATTGCTGCTGTGCCGTTCCATATGTGGTCACCGGATGTCTATGAAGGTGCGCCGACGCCTGTGACGGCTTTCTTTGCCTCTGCTCCCAAGATGGCAGCGATGGCAATTTTGGTGCGTGTGCTGGGAACGGCGTTCCCGCAGGCTGCCGAGCAATGGCAGCAGATCATCATTTTCGTCGCCATCGCCTCGATGTTGCTCGGTTCGTTCGCGGCCATTGGGCAGACGAACATCAAACGCATCATGGCATACTCGTCCATTGCCCACATCGGCTTTGCCCTTGTTGGTCTGGCAGCAAACAGCCAGGAAGGCACGCGTGGTGTGCTGGTGTACCTAGCGATTTACCTCGTCATGACACTGGGGACGTTTGCCTGCATCCTGGCGATGCGCCGCAAGGACGAAATGATCGAGGACATCGACGAGTTGTCGGGGTTGGCGCAAACAAATCTGCCAATGGCATTCGTCATGGCAATGTTGATGTTCTCATTGGCGGGCATCCCGCCGTTGGCAGGGTTCTTTGCCAAATTCTATGTTTTTGCCGCTGCTGTAAAAGCCGGCCTGTGGCCACTCGCGATTATCGGAGTGCTCGCAAGCGTCGTCGGTGCGTTCTATTACCTGCGCATCGTCAAGCTGATATTCATTGATGACGCGCGCGAAAAGTTCCTCGATGTCGAGCGCTATACGGGCATCGTCATGGTGCTGTCTGCGATCTTCATCATCGGCTTTATCCTAGTGCCAGGTCCCTTGATTGAAGCGGCGGAAGCTGCTGCGAAATCGCTGCGGTTTTAAGTGCTCATGGAAGATCAATCAGACGCGGACATCGAAAAGCGAAAGCCTGCTTCACCTGGCGGCACACCGGTCGCGCATGTGCACACAACGGGCTCGACGAATGCCGATGCGATGGTGCACGTCGAGGTTGGTGAGACCGGACCGCTTTGGATTCACGCAGATGAACAAACGGTTGGTCGCGGCCGTTCCGGCAGGGCGTGGCAGGGGGCTCAGGGCAATCTTCACGCCAGCTTCTTGGCAACGTTTGAGTGCACACCACAGACTGCCGCACAGATTTCACTCGTTGCAGGTGTCGCATTGATGGACGCCGTATTGAGCGCGGCCAAAGAGGCTGGTGCCTCGCTGACCGGTGCCCTTCAGGGCTTGCGTCTCAAGTGGCCCAACGATCTGTTCTGCGAAACCGCGAAGCTTGGCGGCATACTTGTTGAAACGACGGCGATCTCTGCGGACGACACCGAACGCGCGGTTGTGATCGGATTTGGCGTCAATGTCGGCGTTGCTCCCCAAGTTGCCGACCGGCCTACGACCGCGCTTTGCGATCTGGGGCTCACCGTGTCTCCAGCAGATATGCTGCGGCATTTGGACGTGGCGCTTGTAAACGCACTGCAGGATTGGAAGTGTGGCGTCGGGTTCGAGCGGATTCGTCAGCGCTGGACGAGCCATGCCGGCCCGCAAGGTGAGGCTCTGCAAGTTAACCTTGATCCGGAAAAGACCCTGTCAGGAAAGTTTGCGGGACTGGACGAAAGTGGTGCCTTGCTCATCTGCGATGATGAGGGCACCCTGCACAATATCACGTTTGGCGATGTTGAGATCGTTTCACCAAATCCAACGCCTGGCACGCCTCGGGACTAAGGTATATTCAGGGAAAGTGTATTCAGTGTTCCAGCCGGAGCCTGCTCCATAACAATAGCTTCGATCGTGCTTTGCGGTTTAGCAAAAACGCAGACGAGATCTTGGCTTAAAATCAAGAAACGGAATGTAATGGCGAAGAACAGCGCGAAGCGCGAGCGCGACGCTGGCAAAGGCGATGAGCTGGTGTTTGCTGCCCTTGGTGGGCTCGGCGAAATTGGAATGAACACATATCTCTATGGGTATGGGCCGAAGAACGAACGTCAGTGGCTGATGGTCGATCTTGGATTGACCTTCCCCGGTCCGGCTGAGCCCGGTGTCGATGTTGTCCTCCCAGATCTTCGCTTCATCATCGAAGACCGCAAGTCCTTGGCCGGCATTTTGATTACGCACGCGCATGAGGATCACCTTGGCGCGGTACTCGACCTATGGCCAAAACTCGAAGTACCGATTTACGCGACACCGTTTACCGCGGCAATGCTGCGCGCGAAGCAAGGCGAGTTTGGCGGAAAATTGAAGCTGCCGATCAAGGAGGTCGCCCTTTCAAGTCGTTTCGATATTGGACCGTTTGATGTTGAGCTGGTTTCCATGGCGCATTCAATTCCCGAGCCGAACGGCATCGCCATTCGAACACCGCTCGGAACGCTATTTCATACCGGTGACTGGAAACTCGATGACGCACCATTCGTCGGTGATCCACCCGACGAAGAACGCCTAGCCCAATTGGGCGAAGAAGGCGTGCTTGGACTAATTTGCGATTCCACTAACGTGATGCGGCAAGGGTCTTCACCTTCTGAAACAGAAATTGCGACGTCGTTGACCGACATTATCAAAGCCCAGCCCAACCGCGTCATCATCACAACGTTCGCCTCTAACGTCGCGCGCGTGAAAGCCGTGGCAGATGCAGCCGCCGCGTCAGGTCGTCGCCTAGTTGTGTCGGGCCGCTCGCTGCATCGGATTATCTCGGTGGCTATCGATACCGGTTATCTGCCAAAGGATTTCACCTACCTCGATCAGGACGAGTATCAACATCTCAACCGCAGTGATGTTGTGTTGTTGTGCACGGGTTCACAGGGAGAACCTCGCGCTGCGCTGTCGCGCGTGGCGGACAGCGACCACCAGGCGATTAAGGTCAGCAAAGGCGATACAGTAATCTTTTCATCGCGCAACATTCCCGGCAATGAGAAGGCCATCGGTCGGGTGCAAAACAACCTTGCGTTGCTCGGCTGCGATGTGATTACGGATTCGGAGGCGTTGGTGCATGTCACCGGCCACCCGCGCCGTGATGAACTGAAGCAGATGTACGCGTGGATCAAGCCTGAGATTGCTGTGCCGATGCACGGTGAGATGCGTCACCTCAAGGCGCATGCGAAAATGGCGCGTGAGCTTGGTGTAAAAATGGCTGTGCCGGCGATTAATGGTGATCTGGTTTTGCTAGCTCCAGGCACGCCAGGTATCATCGACGAGGTGCCATGTGGGCGACTGTTCCGCGATGGAAAGATGATTGTGCCGGGTGTCGATGGACCCGTGCGCGAGCGGCGCATGTTGTCGACTGTCGGTGTTGTCGCCGTTTCAATTGTGTTGTCGCGCAAGGGCGAGCTTGTATGTGAACCGGAAGCGGCAATCGACGGCGTGCCGGATGAGACGACTGACGAACACGACATGTTGGACGTTATCTTGGATGCCGTTGAAGGTACGATTGCAAGCATACCCCCAGCCAAACGTCAGGATCCGGAACGCGTGCGCGAAGCCGTGCGTCGCTCAGTTCGCGCCGCTGTGGGCGACGAGTGGGGAAAGAGGCCTATTGCCAAGGTGCTCGTCCATGTGGTCGACACGGCATAAAACCACGATGAATTAGCAGCCGGTCGGTCTGCAAGAAAGGAAGAAGTACGAATGATTGGACGTTTGAACCACGTTGCTATCGCGGTGCAGGATCTCGCAGCCGCAACGGCAGTCTACGAAAAGACCCTTGGTGCTGAAGTGACCAAGCCGATTCCGGAACCCGATCACGGTGTGACGGTGGTCTTTATCAATCTGCCGAATACCAAGATCGAATTGCTTGAGCCGCTTGGTGAAGGTTCACCAATCGCGAAGTTCCTCGAGAAAAATCCATCGGGTGGTATTCATCACGTCTGCTACGAAGTCGACGACATTATCGCCGCCCGCGATCAGTTGTTGAAAGAAGGCGCACGTGTGTTGGGTGACGGTGAGCCAAAGATTGGCGCGCACGGTAAGCCCGTTCTCTTCCTGCATCCGAAAGACTTTCTGGGGACGTTGACCGAGCTGGAACAGGCGTAACAAACTAAGTCCATCTATTGAGAGGATTGACCTGTGTCGATGACTTTGGGAGCCGCACTCTACTTCGTCGTTTGGTGGCTGACGTTGTTTATCGTTTTGCCAATCGGCGTGCGCACGCAGGGCGAAGAGGGGGACGTGGTGCGAGGCACTCCGGAAAGTGCGCCGTCGTCGATCTGCATTGGCCGAATAGTGCTGATCAACACCGTTGTTGCGACGATCGCCTTTGCCATTTTGTGGCTGGCGCTGACACGGGGTTGGGTAACCGTCGACATGTTTGATTTCACCGGACTGCCACCCTCGTCTGGGCAGTGAAGCTCGTTGAAATCACGCGGCGCCAGGCCTTGTTATGGAACGGTGCGTGGATTGATATGCACCTGAAGGCAGTAACGCGAACAGACTGCCGATCAATCGCAGTTCATTTTGGCGTTCAGCTTTACGGCGATAAAATTTCTTCGCTGATTACCGCAAGGTCTTGGGCTTCTTAAGTATTCCATTGTGCACTGTTGACTAACCACCAAACGTTCGAGTCTCCGATTCGCCACGGCTCAAGGGGCATTGATGAGTTGTGCCCAATATTCTGTTGCCTCGGCTCCCGTCGGCATGACCATTTGCCTGCGAGTGTATTTCACAAATTGTTTTCAAAAGTATCGTGAACTTCGGGGGAAGTGTTATGTGGCGTTTAGTTTGTATCTCAAGTTTTGTTCTTTTGTCGGGGTGTGGAAGCACCGACTTTTTCTCCAACCCATCGGGTGTTGGAATACCGGCACCATCCACCATTCGGGGCTATGCGACTGAGACGATAGCCGGTACGACCGTCAACGAATCAACCGGTCGCCGCATGCCGGCGGGCGCGTATCTTATCGCGAGTGTGGGCTACACCAACGAAAAGTGTCACGAGTTCTTTGATGCGCTTGAGAAATACAAGCAGGACAGCACTTTTATTGATCAAATTATCACTGCAGGTATTGCCGCTGGCTCACCACTTTTGGCGCTTGCAGGAGCGCCAACGGGTGCTGCTGTTGCGCGGTTAACCAGTAGCCTTTCTTTTGCTAATCAGGTGAATAAGTTTTCCGCCGATGTCTACGCCTTTGGCACCTTTCGTGAGCAATTGAAGGGGCATGTGTTTGAGTCCATGGTCTCTTATCAAAAGTCAAAGGGGCTTGATTTGCTCGCGAAAAACCGCGTTGGAATCTACGTATTGGATGAAGGCGAGAGGAGTACCTTCACGAGTGTGCACCTGTCGAACGGTTCGACCATTAGGCTCAATCCTACAAAGCTTCGGGAGTTTTTTGATTCAGAAGAGCCTGTCGACCTCATGGTGGCACGCAATGTGGCGGCCGATTATGCGTCCTTGTGTTCATTGGCGAACATGAAGAAGATTGTTGTCGACGCATTGGCCAACACCACGACACAGGTTCGCTCCGGTTCACTCGGTTCACCAACCGGCACAGAGACCGTTGCAGATAATGGCAAGTAGGTAGATTTGGCTGAAACGCGTTGGTTGAGGTAACCAAGAACACACTGTTTTTTTTGGTTGCCTCACCCGCCAACACGTTCGGCAATTTCTGACGTTTTGTCCGCACTTGTCGAATTCGCCCTGCCAGCTAAGCTGAATAGCACGCGTCGGGATGATCCTGCGCGCGTTGAGCGTTTGGAGTAGTGCTATGTCGGTTTATAAGACTATTGAAGTGATGGGGGCATCGAAGAAGAGCTGGGAAGATGCGGTCGAACAAGTGGTCGCAGAGGCGAGCAAAAGCGTCAAAGGCATCACGAGTGTGTGGGTCAAAGACATGAGCGCCGAGGTCGAGGGTGCCAAAATCACAAACCACAAGGTCAATTGCAAAGTGACGTTTGAGGTGAAGTGAAGCACGGCTTGGTCTGGGCTGCGTCCGGCGTGGTGGCCGGGCGCGGCTTGGATATAGATCCGATGGATGTCGGGTAGAAATGTAGGTCAGCTACGCGTTGGTAAGCTGACGAGACATCCGCAGACATTGACGGTGGCATTTGAGCCTAACCCGACGACTTTTGCATCCGTGCCTTAAGCCAGTTGATAACATCGGCTGCGCTTTCGTCCGGTGGGAACACTGGGTAGAAAACATGCTCAACGTGGTTTTGTGAAATGACCATTGTCAGCCTCTTTAACAGGCGCATTCCGGAAGTCTCGAAGTTCGGCAAGCGCAGCGCCTCCGTAAGTTTAAAATCGCTGTCGGACAGGAGGGCGAGGGGCAGATGAAGGCGCTCGACCGCCTCTTTTTGGTAATCGGTTGCCTGTGTCGACAGGCCAAAAACATTCGCCGCACCGAGCCGTTGTAGCTCGTCGAAGTGATCTCGAAATGCACACGATTGCGGCGTGCATCCACGCGCGCCAGGAAGCATATCCCATCCATCGGGAAGTGGAACGTCTGGCCTACCCGTCATTGGATAGGCGTAGACAATGGTTGTCCCCTGCAAGCTCACCAAGTCGATTGATCGCCCATCTGACGAAGTTAGCGGGATTGAGGGCACTAGCCTGCCGATCAAATGCTTTGCCGCCCCGTCGTCACGAGGGGCAGGAATCTTCGACCAGTCGACTGACAAAAGGTTTGTCATTTGCGCTCCGAGAATGGCTGCGCCGCATCATGGCACCGGTCTCACCGAATGTCTCTTCCTGGTCCGATTCGACGTGCGCCTGAAGTGTAATTTTTCTGAGACGGAAGGCCGAGTGGAAGCAACTACAGTCCGCATAAAACAACGAGAATGACCCGAAACGAAAGTATTGAATTTTTTATTCCAACCCTTTCGACAGCGCGGGCAACTCTTTTCTCAATCTCTTGAGGAGTTCTACATAGACGAGTTTCCAACGCCGCATCCCTTTGCGATCCACCGGTACGTTGCGAATATTTTGTTTGAGCATTGCCCCTCTTGTTTTTGCAAACCGCTCCACGACACCGATCGACTTCAGATATTCTTCAGGGTTATAGTCCGTCAACTCCAGTCGCTCTTCAAGTTGGTTCAGACCGGACCTGTACTGGTTTAGTGAGATCAATGTCATATTTACAAGCTTCAGAACACGACGCGATGCTTGATCGACCAGTTTCCAATTCTCGGTTGTTGGGTCGTTGACATAGTTGTTGATCCTCGGGATTAGTAGACTCTTGTTGGCAGATAAGAGTGTTTCCACGTCGCTTATCAGGATTCTCAGGTTACGCGTGGCCAGGATTCTTTTCTCTTCCACATCCAGTTCGCAGATGGCGAATGCTGTGACGTTTGAGACTAACGGTTCAACGACCAGCGAGCAGTCTTCCTTTTTTGCAAGCGTCTGTACGGTTGTTCGTTCGTCTGCGATTTCGAGTGCCTCATCGATTGCACCTCGAACTTCTTCCAGCGTGATGTTCGGTCGTGATGCGAGTTCGACAATGTTGATCTTGATTTCACGAAGCGGAAGTGGTGTTCCCGATACAGCGGACACCAGGCCATCTTTTGATTTGGTTAGTATCCATCGTGGCCCACGGAAATAGACTGCTCCATACATTGTCGCCGTGAGTGATTCATCAACACCGTTTGCGCGCATACCATCGTAGAAGACACGATGTGTGTCCTGCCAAGTTTCCGTTTTTGTCTTGCAATAATGGTCGTGAACGACTGAGGCCTCTCGGTATTTTCCGGTGAAGGGTCCTCCGATCAGACTCCAAAAGGCTTGGGGAATGGACGCGCCATCGACTTTTGAACCTGCCGGCACAGTCCACAGCTTGCCTTTTGCATCTGCGAATCCAAACGGTACGACGGTTTGGACAACACGATCTT
>JAJFHI010000016.1 GCA_021775715.1 Hyphomicrobiaceae bacterium
GGTGCGGCGTTGAAAGGCACCATCATTCACGAAGCGCTGGCTCGGTTTGCCGGCAAGTATTCGACCGAACTCCCCGACGACATCGAGGCCGCATTGCTGGCAGAAGCTCGCGAAGTTCTCACAGACTATGCCGGCGACACGCGCATTGCCGCGTTTTGGGTGCCGCGATTTGAACGGTTCGCCACATGGTTTGCCGACACCGAACCGGCCCGCCGCGCGGACGTCGTGAAAACCTTCGCCGAACGCACCGGTCGTCTCGTATTCGATGCACCGTTCGACAAATTTGCACTGACGGCACGTGCCGACCGGATTGATCACGTTGCTAACGGCGACCGCCAACCGGGACTCGTAATGACAGACTACAAAACCGGCGCTCTGCCTTCCCCAAAAAGCGTGCTGAGTGGCCAACGGCCGCAACTGCCGTTGGAAGCGGCCATTGCCCTTGCCGGTGGATTTGGTGATCTGCCACAAGACGTTGCCGTTACCGGCCTTAGCTACATCTCGGCATCCGGCAAAGACGAACCCGGCCAAGAAAACATCATCGCGACCGCCAACTGTCAGGACGTCGCTGACACCATGCTTGCCAACCTCAAAGCACTCGTTGCGTTGTATGACGACCCAGCAACGCCCTACGAAGCAAAACGTCGGCGCGGCTTCGACTACCGCTTTGATGACTATGCGCATTTGGCTCGCGTTGCCGAGTGGTCAGTCGGTGGCGACGGCGAAGGAGATGCGTCGTGAACAAGCAAATCTCCATGACCGACATCGACAAAGAACTGAAGCGCACCACGAAGCGCCAGGGCCAGGCGTCAGATCCGAAGTCTTCCGTTTGGGTAAGCGCCAACGCCGGCACCGGCAAAACGCACGTGCTGAAAATGCGCGTATTGCGCTTGTTGCTAGACGGAACACCGCCTGAAAAAATACTCTGCCTCACCTACACAAACGCCGCCGCTGCAGAAATGGCAACGCGCGTGTTCGATGAATTGTCGACGTGGGTGACAAAGGGTGACGAAAGCCTGAAGGGCGAGATCACAAAACTGACCGGCACAGAGCCCGATGGAAAACAAATACAGTTCGCCCGCACGCTTTTCACAACGGCAATCGAAACGCCCGGTGGCTTGAAAGTCCAAACGTTCCACGCGTTCTGTGAACGCCTGCTACAGCGCTTCCCTCTTGAAGCCAATGTTTCGCCTGGCTTCACCATTCTTGACGACGAGCAGACGCGCGAAGTGCTACGCGAGGCTATTGACCGTGCTTTGTCGCGCGCGACGTCTGAGCCCGCGAGCCCTCTCGGTCAAGCGCTGCACACGCTCGTGGCTTTTGCAGCTGACGATCGTTTTGATGATCTCATGGCGGCGGCACTTAGCAACAAAGCGTTTCAGGTCATTGCGTCGCTCCCGTCGAACGTCCTCCCAACCGATACCGATATTGAAAAAACACTGCGCGCCAAGCTCGCTATCACCACCAAGGGGGACGAGGCCGACATTACCGAACAGATGGCCAACGTTCTCGACAACCCCACACTTGGTCGTCTTGCATCAACGATGCTGTCCGAGGGCACTGTCAGTGACCAAAAGTTGGCACCGAAGTTCGCCAGAGCAAAAGACTGCACTACTCCCGAGCCGCGTGCACAAAGCTTGGAAGGCGCATTTCTGACCGGCACCAAGGAGCCGCGCAAACGCCTGCTCACCAAAAAGCTTATCGACGCGCACCAGGACTTGGCACAAGCCGTAACGAATGCGCAGGCCGTGTTCATAGATCTTGCAACGGAACGCCAGGGTCTCAAGACGCTTTCCGTAATGATGGCGTTGATGCGGCTGGCGAAAGCTGTGCATGTAGCCTACACGCGCATCAAAGCGCGCCGCGCGGCACTCGACTACGATGACCTGATCGCGAAGACGGCCGATCTCCTGAAAGGTGATGGGGCAACAGAATGGGTACTGTTCAAGCTCGACAACGGTATCGATCATCTACTCGTCGACGAAAGCCAGGACACCAGCCCACAGCAATGGCAGGTCGTTGAAACATTGGCGCAGGAATTCTTCTCGGGCTTTGGAGCACACTCGGACATCAAGCGTACCATTTTCGCGGTCGGCGACGAAAAGCAGTCGATCTACAGCTTCCAGGGCGCCGTCCCGCATCTGTTCGCAACCAAAGGTAAACAGTTCAACTCGATGGCAGATGACGCCGGTGAAAAATTCACACCTGTCGATTTGACGTTGTCGTTTCGAACGGTGTCACCCGTCCTGCAGGCTGTGGACACAGTCTTTGCCGACCCACTTGCAACGCCCGGCGTATTGCGCGGCGGCAACAAAATTCACCACGCCGCCGCACGCGCGGGCCAAGCCGGACTGGTCGAAATTTGGCCACCTGAAATGCCGGCCGAGCGCATCGACACCGACCCGTGGAAACCGCTGGACGAAGAATCCACAACATCGCCCGTCGTGCGCCTCGCGGACCGCATCGCTGATACGATCCGGCATTGGTTGGACACCGGCGAACAACTGGACTCGCAAAACCGCCCAATCAGCGCTGGTGATATTCTTATTCTCGTTCGCAATCGAAATCCGTTTGCGGGCCCCATGGTGGCGGCACTCAAGACACGACGCATTCCTGTTGCCGGTGCCGACCGCATGGTCCTGACCGAACAGGTCCCGGTTCAAGACCTCATGGCGCTTGGAGATTTTCTTACACTTCCTGAAGACGACCTGTCGCTTGCCTGCGTTCTCAAAAGCCCCATGTTCGGCCTCAATGACGACGACTTGTTTGACATTGCCCACGGCCGCAATGGAACACTCTGGAAAGCACTGCTTGACGCCTCTAATGGCAATACAAAGTACGTGCCTGCTGCCGACACGTTGCGGGCATGGCGCAAACGCGCCGACTTCACGCCGCCGTTCGAATTCTTCTCGCGGCTTCTGGATCGCGACGGGATGCGCGCGAAGTTCTTGACACAGCTTGGCACCGAAGCAGCCGACCCGATCGACGAAATGCTAAACTTGGCACTCGCCTACGACGAGGATGCACCACCATCGCTTGCCGGATTTGTTACCTGGCTGCGCGCCACAAATCGCAAGGTGAAACGTGACATGGATCAGGGTCGCGACGAGGTTCGTGTCATGACGGTGCACGGAGCCAAGGGCCTTGAGGCACCAATCGTGTTCCTCCCTGACACCTGCAGCGCGCGTGCTGGTGGATCCCGCATCAACCTGTTGCCTTGGGCCAATGAAGACAACAGCGACGAACAATCAGCAGCGAAGGCCGTGCCGTTTATTTGGCCCCGCAAGGACTTCGAACGCATTGCCGCGGTCGCGGCCGCGAAGCTGGAACAACAGCGCGGTGACGTTGAAGAACGCAACCGCTTGCTCTACGTTGCCATGACCCGCGCGCGCGACCGTCTTTACATCGCTGGCTTTCACACAACCAAAGCGCCCGCCAAAGGGTGTTGGTACGAGGTCATTTCCGAACGCCTCGGCGAAATCGTGACGCCGGTCACTCTCGACGATGGTCGCGAAGTCCTGCGTATATCCGCACCGCAGTCAACAGAACCAGAACAAGCCAAAGGCGAAGACAGGAAAACGCATGTTGATCAGGCGTTGCCGGATTGGGCTGTTAAAAGCGCACCTGTTGAACCGCAACTGGCAATCCCTCTCGCGCCGTCGCGACTGGCGCCTTACGAAACCGACGACGATGGCGACCCAGTTAAAGCCGAGACGGCAATACCGGAATTCGTCACCGGCGAGAGCGCACATCGGCCTGGAGATTCCGCGGAAGAAGACCCAACAGATTTCGTCGCTGTCGCCCCTGAGGCGCAAGAGCCCGTGTCATTGCCACCAACAACATTGGCCGATGGTTATCGTTTCCTGCGCGGGACTTTGACACACGCACTGCTACAACATCTGCCAAGCTTCCCTGATAACGAGCGTGAACAGGCTGCGATAACCTTCGTCACCCAGCGCGGCGCCATGCTATCGGCGCGCGTTCGCAAAAGCATTGTGAAAGAAACACTCTCAATTTTGCATGACGCAGAATTCGCCAGCATGTTTTCAGCTGACAGTCGAGCCGAAGTCACCATCGCTGCGGAAATTCCAAACCCACATTCCGGGAAAGGCAAGAAATCTCCCCCACTGCGTTTGTCGGGACAGATCGACCGCCTCGTTGTCGAGCCGTATCGCGTGCGCATCGTCGATTACAAAACGAATCGGCCGCCACCTCTGGTCGCTGAAGCCGTCGCCGAATCCTATCTCTTACAGCTCGCCGCCTACCGCCTTGCCATCGCCCAACTCTATCCCGATAAGACCATCACGTGCGCGTTACTGTGGACGGATGGGCCAAGAATTATGGAAATTCCAGACCATCTTATCGATCACGCCACAGCAAAACTATGGGCACTGGGGCATACACGAGCTGACTGACCTTGACGCTCAGGCGTGTCGTACCTACGTTCCCCTCGAGTTCACAAATTCTGTTCCAGCTTCCGC
>JAJFHI010000151.1 GCA_021775715.1 Hyphomicrobiaceae bacterium
AAACAATCGGCGCGCGCACCCATTCCGTGCGCAGCTTGGCGGCAACAAACCCTGAGACCGCCCCCAGCACAATGGCGGCCACAACACTGACCACCGTGCTCCGGCGAGGCAGCGCTAAAGCCAAAATTGCCAGGACAGAAATGCCGAGTATTTCCGTAGTCGAAGGTTCGCGCGGCAGGGAAAAGTAAATAAGGCAGCCATTGGCGAATAACACGGGCAACCATAAAAACCAGCGTGCACGTTCGGCATCAAGCTAACACCCGAGCCAGTCCGTGTGGCGGCTGTGGCTTGAAACCTCGCGTCCGGACCATAGGTCTGCTTGTCGGCGCGCCTGCCCACGCGCAACATCGAGACTTTCGCTATCTGTCCCCCTCACGCCCAACCCCACCCTCTCACTCCAAACCTACGTCTAAAAACTGGGCCAACTCGCCGCTTTGTCGTCCCGCCGCGCCATGCTACAGGTCTTGCGCAAATCCTGCATCACAACGTGAACAAATCCAAACATGTCGAATTCCTTGAAAACCGCGAACCCGGCAGTCGTTGTCCGTTTCGCGCCGTCGCCAACCGGCTATCTCCATATCGGCGGCGCCCGAACAGCACTTTTTAACTGGCTCTATGCCCGTGCCAAGGGTGGCAAATTCCTACTGCGCATCGAAGATACCGACCGCGCGCGGCACACACCTGAAGCCGTGACAGCAATCATCGACGGTTTGAAGTGGCTGGAACTTGACTGGGACGGCGAACCGTTCTCGCAGTTTGCAAACGCTGAACGCCACCGTGAGGCCGCCGAAGCCATGCTTGCCAACGGCACCGCGTACAAGTGCTACCTGTCGAAGGACGAACTGGACGCTATGCGGACTACCGCAGAAGCTGAAAAGCGCAGGTTCATCATCGACAGCCCGTGGCGCGACCGTGACCCCGCGCAAGCACCTGCCAACACACCTTTTGTTGTGCGCTTGAAATCACCCACCGACGGCGAAACGCTTGTTGCTGACAAAGCGCAGGGCGACGTGTCATTCCCAAATGCCGACCTTGACGATCTGATCCTCTTGCGCAGCGACGGTTCGCCAACCTACAACCTCGCCGTTGTCGTCGATGACCACGATATGGACGTGACCCACGTGGTGCGCGGTGTCGATCACCTGACGAATGCGGCACGCCAAAGCCAGATTTATCAGGCTCTTGGATGGGATGTGCCGGTGTGGGTACACGTACCGCTGATCCACGGGCCCGACGGTGCCAAGTTGTCAAAACGCCATGGCGCCCTTGGCATCGAGGCTTATCGAGCCGATGGATTCCTACCTGAGGCTCTGCGCAACTATCTCGTTCGCCTCGGCTGGAGCCACGGCGACGACGAGATCATTCCAACAATACAGCTCATCGAATGGTTCGATTTCGACGGCGTCGGCAAAAGCCCAGCGCGGTTTGATGTCGCGAAACTGACCGACCTCAACGGCCACTACATTCGCCACGCAGACGACGCCGAATTGGTGCGCCGATGCCGCGATATAATGGAGCTGCCAGAATATGAAGGTGGTGTCGCTCTGTTAGCCAAACTGGATGCTGGTGTCGAAGAAAAACTACTGGCCTCAATGCCAGGTCTGAAGGAGCGCGCAAAAACACTCATCGCTCTGATCGATAGTGCGGCCTATCTGTTTGCCGAACGTCCGCTGACGTTCGACAAAAAGGCCGACAAACTTCTGGACGAGACTGCAAAAGCGGACCTCAAGTCGTTGAGCGACCGTCTCGAAGCGCTCGACACGTGGACGCCCGAGGCCCTTGAAGAGGCCGTGAGGACGTTTGCCGAGGAGACCGATCTAAAGCTTGGAAAAATTGCCCAACCGTTACGCGCCGCTTTGACAGGCACCAGCGTCTCGCCGCCCGTGTTCGACGTGATGGCCGTCCTCGGCCGCGATGAAGCCCTCGCGCGCCTTAAAGACCAATCGGCTTAGATTGCGAAAATCTCACCAATTCTACTCGGCACATCTTTTACAGGCCGAGCGACTTGCGCACGCACCTCGGGCGGGCGCAGGCTCAAATTTTATGTGCATTGCAGCACATTGCGACGAACGGACTAGAACACATCGCTTCAAAACCCCGTAATTACAGGGGTTATGTGGCAAATTCCTTGGTTCTGACAAGTTGCCGCGGAGCCGTAACTGCATTATTACAGAGCCAACAACTCAGTGTCATCGCAGACTGACGTCTCCCCCAGACGCCTGCACGTCGGAAATATCAATTTTCGGGAATGCCAGTCTCATCTCAGAGGAGAGCTATATGAACGCGCCAGAGGCCGGCAATACCCGTAGCAACGCGTCAATCCAGGTTGATGACAGCCAGACAGAGATGCCAGTCCGATCGGGAACGATTGGTCCTGATGTGATCGACATCGGCCGGCTCTATCGCGACACGGGCAAATTCACATACGACCCTGGCTTCACCTCAACTGCCAACTGCTCTTCCAAGATCACATACATCGATGGTGAAAACGGCATCTTGCTGCACCGTGGTTATCCGATCGA
>JAJFHI010000152.1 GCA_021775715.1 Hyphomicrobiaceae bacterium
ACGTTGGTATTACAAAAGCATGCGTAGGTGCATCACCAACTTTTTGGTCAAGAGACATAGCCACCCGTAGAAACACGTTGAGGGTCGAGTTCTACCGGAAGTCGAACCAATCGAGAAACAACACGCTCGTGTTTGCGGCAGCGCCGTTAACACTCAGCGTTTTTTTGTGACCACGGGTTCCGCGGTCACTGATCGTTGGCCTGCAACGTAAAGTGTGTGCGTAGATACGAAGGTGATATTCGCGAATGGCGCAAAGCAAAAAAAACCAACCCGCAAGCCGGACGGTAAAGGCAAAAGCTGCATCTAGCAAGGCTGCTGCAACCGAAAGTGCTGCCAAGACTAAGAAGCCAGCAACGGCGCGCAAAACGGCCACAGCAGGGAAAGCTGTTGCAAAAAAAGCGCCTGCGAAATCAGCCGCAGCTAAGCCAGCGGCAAAGAAGAAGCCTGCAGCCAAGCCGACGGCCGCGAAAAAGGCTGCTCCTAAAGCCGCCAAGCCAACAGCATCTGCCGCAAAAGCGAAACCTGCTGCTAAGAAAAAGCCGGTCGCGGCCAAGCCTGCGGCATCTGCGAAGTCTGCAGCCAAGAAGCCTGTTGCTGCCGCAAAGAAGTCGGCGGCTCCTAAGGCGGTAAAGAAGAAGCCGGCTGCGACGACGCGCGAAATTATAGCTGCCGCTGCTGCGAAGCGTTCGGCTGCATCCATGCAGCGTGCCGTGCCGGCGTCGGTTGGCAAGGCGGCTTCGGGTTCGAAAATTACAGCGGCTGTAGGTGGCGCTAAGAAGGCTGCTCCTAAGGCCGCCAAGGTCGTGGCACCAGAAGTTGTTGCCGGGCCAAAAAAACCCGTCAGCCAGCGTCACGGTTTCAAAATTAGTGAGAGCGTGGTCTATCCGTCTCATGGTGTCGGTCGCATTGTCGGAATTGAAGAGCAGGAAATCGCGGGCATGGCGCTCGAACTGTTCGTAATCAATTTCGAGAAAGAAAAACTGACGTTACGGGTGCCGACCAGCAAGCTTGAAAGCGTCGGGATGCGCAAGTTGTCCGAAGACGCAATGGTCAAGAAGGCATTGACGGTGCTCAAGGGACGCGCACGTGTGAAACGCACGATGTGGAGCCGCCGGGCACAGGAATATGTTGCCAAGATCAACTCAGGTGATCTGATATCGATCGCAGAAGTTGTCCGTGACCTTTATCGCTCGGATGCGCAACCAGAGCAGTCATACTCTGAGCGCCAACTTTACGAAGATGCTTTGGACCGCATGGCGCGTGAAGTTGCCGCTGTCGAGAAGTTGGATGATCGCGGTGCTGTTCAGCGCATCGTCGAGATCTTGTCGAAAAGCGCCAAGACGCGGGTGGCTAATGAAGAGGCCGCCGCTGCTGCTGCCGCATCTGAGGAAGATGGGGACACAGACGGGGCAAGTGAAGCAGCGTAGCGCGCTGCAACCCTGTTGAGTGAGCATCGACGCCCAAACGAAAATAAAACGCCCGATGGCTCAAAGCCATCGGGCGTTTTATTTCTATCCGAGCGTTGGCGATTTATTTGCCTATTTTGTTTGAGATGATCTCGATCTGGCCAGGATCATCAATGCGGATCGCCGGACCGTTGTAGCGCTCGAGCCATCCGCGCACGATGACATCGCGGCCGATCATGTTCTTATCGAACCGCCGCGCGCTTTCTTCTGACGGTTTCAATTTGGCGGACGGCTTCGTCTTTGCAGTCTGGTTCGGCACGTATGCCGTGAAATCGGAGCGCCACGAATTGTCGGGTGCTGACGTGTCGCTGACCGCTGTGCCGGCTTTGGGTTGTGGACCGCCGAAGTTGATGTACGTGACGCCGCGCCGTGTTGTGACACCGGTCACGGTTCCGCGAACAAGTTGATAGGTGCCCGCGTAACGGTTGAGTTCACCTGTTCGTTTCGCACTGCGCACCGCGTAGGCGGCGTTTGCCCAAAGGCCGAGTTTTTCTTTCCGTGCGGTGGCTTCAATTGCGATGAGGTCCGGCAGACAATGAAAGTTTCCGGATCATCACTTTCAAAATCATCATAAGACTTAATCTCATTGAGAATTTCCCATTGCAAGCCCCAGGGTAATGTCCGCACCTCCTCGGTTTTCACGACGTGTCCGAGTAGGAACGACAACCCCGTTAATTGTTCACGGAAGGTATCGTTCAGATAGCGTATTGTGCTGGTTGGGTCTGATTGGTGGTCACTTGGAATGGCAGCTCTGAGCCGCTCTTGATTAGTTGACAACATAATTGTTGCTTTCATTGTTGTACAGCAGATGCTCGCTGTCAGCTTTCACACCTTTGAGGGCGGGAACACTTCGATGATAACAGAGTTTTTCCTTGAAACTGGCGAGGCGCTTGTCGCCGAACGCGCAACAAAAAAAGGTGCCGTTCTACCGACACCTTGCTAGACGTTTTCACATCCCCGTAAGAGTGGGATCTCAAACTCCACACTCCCCACCACAAACACTTATAAGCTGTTTCATGTTTGCGACTTGATCTGAATCTTAACTCATTCCGATTTTTTTGGCAAAACTTTTCGTAACTTTTCGTAACTTTTTGCGACCGCTACGCCTCAACCGCGCGTGCAAATAAACTGACTATTCAAACAGCAGATAAAAAATCAAAACTGTATACACGCACTGCCCTTTTATAACCATCAGGTAATCGAGGTACTTTGGGGGTGCTGGGGGCAAAGCCCCCGCATCTGAAACCGTGTTGATAGTGCTGATTTCACATTCTTAAAATTGTGTCTTGATTGCACGACAGTTGCACACGCTGAAGGCAGCTTGCTTGTATTCAGTAGGTACATGAGGAGAATACAGAAGGGAGGGGGCGAGGTGTGCCTTTGACTACAAAATAGATCAAAGGCCTCGCCGTAAACGGCTGTGTTTGATGGGCCACGGTGGCCCAACACCCCCCTCCCTAAAAGTGAAGTGAAGGAGAACTGCTCAATGCCAACGCGTGGATACCGTAAAGGAATATCGGATAGCAAAGTGCCGGTTACAAAACCAGTGAAAGTGCGCGTAAGCGAAGACGACTATTTGTTTTTACAGCGTGATGCTTCTAGTCGTAGCCTTACAATGTCGAAGCTTATGCGCAAACTTATCTCAGCGCATGCGAAGGGAGCACGCGCTCAGTTGCCTCAATCCCGAGGTGGCAATACCAAGGCGTTGCGTGAGCTTTCGCGTATCGGCAACAACCTCAATCAGCTTGCACGCCAGGCTCACACCGGCATTGTTCCTGTTTCAGCACTTGAGTTGCAGCAAACATTGCGGGCTGTTCATTCTTCACTGAAGAACCTTTAACACCATGCTTGCTAAAATCACCCAGCCCACCAACGATTTTTACGCGCTAGCTCGCTACCTTGTTAGTGGTAAGTCCGGCAAACCGCATCCTGACCGCGTGGCGTGGACACTTCCGCACAATCTTCCTTTTGACGACATAGACCTCGCCGCAAAAATGATGGAAGCCACCGCGCATCTTTCAGCACGCACTAAGAATGCTGCCTATCACGTCATTGTCGGCTGGGGTCTTGATGAACATCCAACCCCTGAACAGATGCAAGAGATTGCAGTGAAGACACTTGAAAAGGCAGGCCTTGGAGAGCACGAGGCCTTCATCATGGGGCATGGCGATACCGCCCATAAACACCTACATATGATGATTAATCGCGTCCATCCAGAAACGGGCCGTGCATGGCGAACCTCGCATGACTATGCACATTTCGACCGCATTATGCGGACGCTATCCGATGATTACGGGGTTCAAATACGTGCCTGCCCATCGCTACAATCGCGATAAGACAGATGACTTGCCCAAGGGCATGGATTCAAAGGCGCATCATGCCGCCAAACGTGGCGCGCGCACCAACCGCCTACAGTGGAGCCGTAACGCATCATTGAGTTTTGGTGCACGACTTTCCGAAGACCTTGAAGCGAATTCAACCTGGGAAGACCTCGAACAGTTACTCGGTGATGAGGGCTTATCACTCGAAGAGAAGGGGCAGGGCCTCGTTGTTGGGGATGGCCAAAGTTATGCGAAGTTCTCAAACCTTGGTTTGACGATTAGTGCCAAAGCGTTTGAGAAAAGGCGCAAGCGCAAGCATACCGACCTTAGCCGTTTGTTTGAGCCGAAGCGTGAACGTAAACCGCTGTTTAGCGTTGATGGAGTGGATATTGCGCGTGCGCTTGCGTCGATGGGCCTAGGTGATCAAGAAGATATTGCGAACGCAGTGCAAACGGCTGTTGAGGAACGTGCGCAAGCACGTGGCCTATCAACGACAACTCTAACGCCAGCCTTCTTAGCACCTGAACCAAAACCCGCTAAACGCCGCCGGCAGAAGCCGGCAAACCGTTCTCGATAAGAGCTACTTGATTTAAGGTAATGAAGGTCGCTCTAGGTTCAACTAAAAGCAGGACTGCGCCGTGCGGTTCTCACCATCGCTTAAGGGTGGCCTCGCATGCCCTGTTAGCCGCATCAAGGCGCGGGCCAAGGGGTCCGCTAAGGTGCCTTGACACGTCAACCATGGCACGCGCCAGACGGCCACGCGATGGTGGCTCCGAAAAGCAGGCTTTTTATCCCTGCACCAGATATAATTTCAATTGAATTGCCGACATTCAGGTGAATAGCAAACGAGCGCTGTTGAGCTGGTAACCAGGCCAAAAAGAACAGGCCGTGTTGCTGCACGCAGCAACACGGCTAGAGGCTCCAACACTAAGAACGACAACACCACTAAAAAGTACAAGAAGGGTAAGGCACCGCTTGGCTGCGACGAGATATTGGTGCGGAGAGTGTAGCAAATTAGAGAAAGGAAATGAGTTGGTAACGACCTCTGGTTTACGAGTTCTTCGGTCCCTTGACTAAATCAAGCTCTGTACCCGAACGCACAATATTGCAGTTTGGTCCGACCTCTCTTGTGGGTCATAACCCGTCACTCATGTTTGAGTAGCTTCTCAGATTTGTCTCCTGCCCCTGCAAATTGGAGTGCATGCTTTTAAATGATGTGGTCGCTAATTGGTCGCTAGGCTAATTTTCTGAAAGTGGATAAAATAACTAACTATTGGTTTTTACAACAAAGGCCCCGTAGCTCAGCCGGATAGAGCATCAGATTCCTAATCTGGAGGTCGCGCGTTCGAATCGCGCCGGGGTCACCAATAAAATCAATATCTTAAGATAAATTAATCTGGCGTCGATATCTATTTAGCTACCAATTAGCTACCACATTATTGATGCGGACTGATATTATTTGATAGGGCAGGGGAGAGCTGGAATCATTTTTCAGGTCGGCCCGCTGTAAATTGCGCCGTCTCTCCGACGGGGGGTAACGGGGCATGCATCGAAGGATTTGAGCACAGGTTTTGGTGTGCTCAGGATCGAGCAGAACTGTTGGGTGGCGTGCCCTCGAGTTCGGAGGGACATTTTTAGTTCAGCACCTCAATCTGTCTCATAGGCCATGACGGGGAACACTGAATGCTGAGTGGTTTACATCGATCGACCAGGCCCAAGTCGTCATCAATCAGTGGCTCAGGCAGTACAATCATATCCGCCCACATCAAGCTCTCGGAATGAGACCGCCAGTGCCAGAAACTCTAATAGAAATTGGCACA
>JAJFHI010000153.1 GCA_021775715.1 Hyphomicrobiaceae bacterium
GAAGTTTACATCTTGATCCTGCCAGGCTTCGGCATGGTCAGCCAAATCATCTCGACATTCTCGAATAAGCCAGTATTCGGCTATCTCGGCATGGCATACGCAATGGTGGCGATTGGTGTTGTCGGCTTCGTCGTGTGGGCGCACCACATGTATACATCCGGCCTCAACGTAAACACTCAGGCCTACTTCGTGTTCGCAACGATGGTGATCGCGGTGCCGACCGGCATCAAGATCTTCTCCTGGATTGCAACGATGTGGGGCGGCTCGATTCAGTTCCGCCTGCCAATGATCTGGGCGCTTGGTTTCATCTTCCTGTTCACCGTCGGTGGTGTGACCGGCGTGATGCTGGCCAACGCTGGCGTCGACCGTGCGCTGCATGACACGTACTACGTTGTGGCTCACTTCCACTACGTGTTGTCGCTTGGAGCCGTGTTCGCGATCTTTGCGGGCTGGTACTACTGGTTCCCAAAAATGAGCGGTTACATGTACTCAGAGTTCTGGGGTCTGCTGCACTTCTGGACGACCTTTATTGGTGCCAACATTCTGTTCTTCCCACAGCACTTCCTGGGTCTTGCGGGTATGCCACGCCGTTACGTCGACTATCCTGATGCCTACGCATTCTGGAACCAGGTATCGTCGATGGGCGCATACATCACAGCCGTTGGCACCGTGTGTTTCTTCATCGGTGTTGCCTGGGCGTTCATGCGCAAGCAAGCTGCCGGCGACAACCCATGGGGTAAAGCTGCAAACACACTGGAATGGACTTTGTCTTCACCACCACCGTTCCACTCGTTTGAAACGCTGCCGAAGATTAAAGCGACAGACCAACACTAATTTTTGGTCAGTTCGCGAAATAAACTCAGTATGGGCGGGGCCTCTAATGAGGTTCTGCCCATACGCTTGAAGATCAAAGTTGAACAAGACGCCTACGCTGATGTAGGCCGCTGCAAATGAAACGTCTGAGTAACACGCGTTGGACTAGGGGAACGACTGTGGCGAACGTTGACGCAAGTCTGGACTACGACATTGGCGCCGAGCCGAGCCAGGCGTCGGTTGGCGATTACTTTGCGCTTTTGAAACCACGTGTGATGTCGCTTGTGGTGTTCACAGCGTTCGTGGGCATGATCGCTGCACCCGGCACTCTGCATCCTGTTCTCGCCTTTATCGCTCTGTTGTCTATCGCTGTCGGCGCTGGCGCGTCCGGCGCGCTCAACATGTGGTACGACGCTGATATTGACAAAGAGATGGCGCGCACCGCTGCACGACCAATCCCGCGCGGCAACGTCACCGAGCAGGAAGCCCTGGCATTCGGCACTTTTTTGTCGGCAATATCGTGCGTGATGCTTGGACTGCTGGTCAACTGGGTCGCTGGCGGTCTGCTGGCTTTCACCATCGCCTTTTATATTTTCGTCTACACGATGTGGTTGAAGCGCCGGACCCCGTACAACATTGTTATCGGCGGGGCCGCTGGTGCGTTTCCACCAATGATCGGCTGGGCTGCGGTCACGGGCACAGTATCGCTTGAGAGCATTGTCATGTTTCTCATCATCTTTATGTGGACGCCTCCACACACTTGGGCGCTGGCGCTTTATCGCCGCCGCGACTACGAGCGCGTTCGCGTCCCTATGCTGCCTGTCGCATCAGGCGAAGCTGAAACGCGGCGCCAGATCATGCTCTACTCGCTGGCGCTTGTCCCAATTGCGATTTTGCCTGCATTCATTGGTATGGTCGGCGTGACATACGGCGTTGTGTCGGTTGTTCTAGGTGGTGGGTTCTTGTGGCATGCGCGCCGTGTGCAGACGACGACGGAAGGCCGCGAGGCTGACAATGTCGCTCGCTCTATGTTTAAATTTTCGATTTTGTATCTGTTCGTGCTGTTTGCCACGCTGCTTGGTGAACATGTGGTTGCGCGGATAATTGGCTAAGGCCCGGTGAGGTTGTGTTGTCTGAAGTTGAGGACAAAAAAGACGATAGCGATACGGCTACACGTCGCCAGCGCGCGCGATCAATCGCGATCGGCTTGGGGTTGTTTTTCATGGTCGCATTGTTTTACGCAGCAACAATCGTCCATATGGGCGCCAACGTTGCAAAGCGGGCGATGTAGAATTTGACTTCGTACCGCTTTCGAGGCGGTTGGTGATAATCAGGAGAAGGCACGGCAGATGAGCCAGCCGACGGACAAACGGGCAGCGGAAAACGGACGACGCAACAGCGTTGTTGCGGTTGCCTGCCTGTCGGTTGTCGTTGGCATGGTTGGCCTCTCATATGCCGCCGTCCCTCTCTACCAGATCTTCTGTCAGGTCACGGGCTATGGTGGCACGACGCAAGTCGCAACAGCACCCTCAAACAATGTGATCGACACGACGCTGACCATGCGTTTCGACGCCAATGTTGATGGCACGCTCGGTGGTTGGAAATTTAAGCCCGAGACGCCGACGGTCAATATCCGCTACGGCGAAAATAAGCTCGCTTATTACGTATCGACCAACACGACCGACAAACCCATGACGGGGACGGCGTCGTTCAACGTGACACCGGAGATCGCGGGCGTCTATTTCAACAAGATCGAATGCTTCTGCTTTACCGAGCAGACACTGCAGCCGGGTGAGACTGTCCGGATGCCGGTCAGTTTTTATGTTGATCCTGAGATGCTGAAGGACAAGGATGCAGCGCACATTACGCAGTTGACGCTCTCCTACACGTTCTATGAATCAAGCAAAGACGGAGCTGAAACGAATGCCAGTTCAGCTCCTGAGAAGCGGGCCGATGTGCAAATCGACACGCCTGTCAGTGTTCAGGGCGGTAAAAATGGTAGTTGAGGCGAAAAATTTGAGGTCCTGATCTTGCGTTGCGCGCTCTGGTGCGCTTCGGTCGATTCAGGAAGTTGATAACGGGTTTTCCGCGCAGGACATAGCGCGGTGGGGAACAGATTACCGGGAGACGAGAGAAACCAATGTCGGATTCACACGCGAAACATCACGATTATCACCTTGTCGATCCGAGCCCATGGCCGCTGTTGGCATCTATCGGCGCGCTTATCATGGCGGTCGGTGCGATTGGCTGGATGAGGTCCACACGTAACGTTGATACCGGCGCCTGGGAAGGCGGCGTTGCTTTCGCCACCGGCCCATGGGTCTTTATAGTTGGGTTTGCGGCGATTGTTGCTGTCTCTTATTTCTGGTGGCGCGACGTTGTTCGTGAGGCACACAAGGGCGACCACACACCGGTTGTGCAGCTCCACCTGCGTTACGGCATGATCTTGTTCATCGCATCCGAGGTCATGTTCTTCGTTGCTTGGTTCTGGGCTTACTTCGATGCATCGTTGTTCCCTGGTGATATTGATACAATCCAGAATGTTTCTGAAGCGGTCGGCATGGTTCAGCGCAATGAACTCACGGGCGGCGTCTGGCCTCCGAATGCGGTCGAGGCCACCGAAGCAGTGAAGAGCGGATACTTCAAGTCGACATTCGATCCTTGGGGGCTGCCGCTGGTCAATACGCTCATCCTGCTGCTGTCGGGCTGCACAGTGACGTGGGCTCACCACGCACTTCTTCACGACAATCGCAAAAGCCTTGTTTACGGTCTTGTCCTGACGGTTCTGCTGGGTATGACATTCACTGCACTGCAGGCCTACGAGTATGGCCATGCGGCCTTCAGTTACTCCGGACATATCTATGGTGCGACATTCTTCATGGCGACTGGCTTCCACGGCGCGCACGTGATCATCGGCACCATCTTCTTGGCTGTCGTCTTGTTCCGCGCTCTGGCTGGTCACTTCACAACAAAACAGCACTTCGGTTTCGAAGCTGCCGCTTGGTACTGGCACTTCGTTGACGTGGTCTGGCTGTTCTTGTTCGCCTGCATCTACGTCTGGGGCGCTGGAGCAAACGCAGGTGGTCACTAAGCTTGCTTCGTCGCACGATGATTGAATGAAGTTTGTGGAGGGCGGTGCGATTGCGCCGCCCTCTGTTTTTGAGGGGTCTCATCGGAGGTTGAATGCTGCAACGCTTGACCAAGGCCAAACTATTGATGCCGACGCTGCTAAGTCTCGTCGGGCTTGGCATTTTGCTGGGGCTTGGCGTTTGGCAGATGCAGCGCAAGGCCTGGAAGGACGGATTGGTTGCCAAGATCGACGCTCGGACAACCCAGTCCCGAATAGCCTTCAACGAAGCCCTCGAAATTCTGCGCAAAAACCGCGACGACGTCGACTATCTGCCGGTGACGGTAACCGGCGAGATGGTGCACGATCAGGAAATTTATTTTTACGCGCCCGACCCAAAGTTGGGTCCCGGTGTGCATGTCTACACACCGCTCAGGTATGCCCCAGATAAGATCGTTTGGCTGAACCGTGGATTTGTCTTAGACGGCGACGTCCCGCGTGATAATCGCACTGATGGCTTGCCTAACGATGAGATAACAGTTAGCGGCGTTATACGCTTGGCACCTTCCGGCAAGGCCAGCATGTTCACGCCAAACAATGATTTTGTAAAACGCCGCTTCTATTGGCGCGACCTCAACAATATGCACGCCATAGCCTTCGACAAACTCAGGGTCTCGACAGTGCCGTTCTTTATTGACCTGGCGAAAGACGGCCAGCCAACCTCTGCAAAGGGCCCAGAAGGCGGCGTGACGCGGGTCCGTCTGTCCAACCGACATCTGGAATACGCTTTGACGTGGTTCGGCCTGGCCGCCACTTTATTGGTGATGTTCGCCATATTTGTGCGCGGAAGGTTGCGAGATGCGGACATTTCCGGCAAAGCCGCTGAAGATGCCGTGACGTGAAGCGACGGCCGGATTAGATTGTCCACGTGCCCGCAACATTGGACGTTTGGTTGCAAAAAATTAGGAAGACTTTGGCTTGAACTACATTTCGACACGAGGCGAATCGCCAACACTGGGTTTTGAAGACGTTTTGCTCGCGGGTCTGGCGCGCGACGGCGGGCTTTATCTGCCAGAAACATTTCCAAAGTTTTCATTTGACCAAATCGCAGCCATGGCTGGCCGACCATTCCACGAAGTTGCTGTCGAAGTTATTGCACCGTTTGTCGGCGACGCGGTCTCGAGAGCCGAACTCACGACAATGGCACAGGAAGCCTATGCAGGGTTTGCTCATGCCGCTGTGACGCCGCTGGTACAAATCGATCGCAACACATTCATCCTCGAATTGTTCCACGGGCCAACGCTGGCTTTTAAAGACGTCGCTATGCGGTTGCTCGCGCGCCTCATG
>JAJFHI010000154.1 GCA_021775715.1 Hyphomicrobiaceae bacterium
GCCGCCGCGGACTTCGATATAGAGTGCGGACGCTACGGCGATTTGCGGTCATGGCGGAATTGGTAGACGCACCACCTTGAGGGGGTGGCGGGGCAACCCGTGGAGGTTCGAGTCCTCTTGACCGCACCATTTTTCTTTGCGTGACGCCGCCCACCAGCCCATCGCGCTAGTTTGGGTCCGCGGTTGCTCTTCTCACTCGCGCACCATTCTCTCGGAAATTGAACTCACCTAATGATCCGAAGCATTGGCAATCCGCCAAAGTCGAGGAAATTATAGTGGTTCAAAAATGTTCCGTCCTGTCCTCATCTGACCCAGATAAAAGATCAAGCATACAGGATGCTGCACTGAGTCAATTTCGAAGTTTGGATGCGGATCGAGCGCGGATAAAGCAACGTATCCAAGACCTCGAAAATGACTACAAGATCAGCGGCTGCCAAGACCTTCTTGGTAACATATGACCTCACAAGATGCCCACAAGGGGCAGTGAGCTGACAAATTGTTTGCACCTGATAGTGTTGCAAACAATCCCTGACCCGACAATGCCATCCGCTGGCCCCATCTGATTGTTGGCATTTGCGCGAATAGTGATTGGTTTCCGGCCACCCTTGCCGCCAGCACTTAGCCGGGCTATGCCGACGCCATGGCTCCTCCTCTTTTGACACTCAAAGACATCTGGCTGACCTTCGGCGGAACACCTCTGCTCGAGGGTGCTGAGTTGACGGTCATGCCGGGCGACCGCATCTGCTTGGTCGGGCGCAACGGCTCGGGAAAGTCGACGTTGCTGAAGATCGCGGCTGGTTTTGTCGAGCCCGACAAGGGTGAGCGTTTCGCCAATCCCGGTGCCGTCATTCGCTATCTGCCGCAGGAGGCCGACTACAGCGGGTATGAGACGGCGCGCGCTTATGTTGAAGCGGGACTTGGTCCAACAGATGAGCCGTATCTGGTTGATAACATTCTCGAGCAGGTGGGCCTGACCGGAGACGAAGATCCATCCCTCATGTCGGGCGGTGAAGCGCGCCGTGTGGCGCTTGCCCGCGAGCTTGTATCGAAGCCCGACGTGTTGCTGCTTGACGAGCCGACCAACCATTTGGACCTGCCGGCGATCGAATGGCTGGAAGCGACATTGAAATCTGTGCGCTCTGCAATCGTGCTCATAAGCCATGACCGCCGCTTTCTGCAGAACCTGTCGAAGCGGACGGTGTGGATTGACCGTGGCCGTGCGCGACAACTGGATGCGGGGTTTTCTGAGTTCGAAGATTGGCGTGATAAAACTCTGGAAGAAGAAGAGATTGAGCGCCACAAGCTTGACCGCAAGATCGTGCGTGAAAACAGTTGGATGCACGGTGGTGTTACGGGACGACGCAAGCGCAATGTACGCCGCGTGCGCGAACTAAAGGACATGCGCCAAACTGTGCGTGAGCAGCAAAACGTGCAAGGTAATGTTCGACTTGATGCTGCGGAAGGCGGATTGTCCGGTCGGCTGGTCGCCGAACTGACGAACGTTTCAAAAAGTTACGGTGACACGCCGATTGTTGAAGATCTGTCACTGCGCATTATGCGTGGTGACCAGCTCGGACTGGTAGGTCCGAATGGTGCCGGCAAGACGACAATTCTGAAGTTGATGACCGGCGGTCTTGAACCGGATAGCGGCACCGTGCGACTTGGAGCCAATCTGGAACTTGTATCCCTCGACCAGCGCCGCGATGAACTCGATCCCAACTGGACGGTGCAACATGCTTTGACGGGCGGACGCGGTGACCAGGTCGTGATCAATGGAAAGGCGCGTCATGTCGCGGCCTATATGAAGGACTTTCTATTTCTCCCGGAGCAACGCTTGTCGCCATTGCGCGTGCTGTCGGGCGGTGAGCGTGCGCGGATCATGCTGGCACGTGCGCTGGCACAGGCGTCGAATGTATTGGTGTTGGATGAGCCAACCAACGATCTCGATCTGGAGACGCTCGATCTGTTGCAGGAGTTGCTTGCCGACTACGCTGGCACTGTTCTGCTTGTCAGCCATGACCGCGATTTTCTCGACCGCGTTGTCACCGGCGTTCTGGCGCCGGAGGGCGAAGGCCACTGGCAAGAATATGCAGGTGGTTATTCGGACATGTTGGCCCAACGCCGCGCGGAACCTGACCACAGACGTGAAACCGAAAAAAATACCAGCCGTATAGGTGCCAAGACCGGGGGCGTGGATACAACACCATTGGTTGCCGGCACGGACAGGAGTGCAGCGGCTGAAGCGAAGACAGCACGCAAGCTCTCGTTTAAGGAAAAGCACCAGCTTGAGACGCTGCCGGGCGTGATTGCCAAGCTTGAGGATGAGATTGCGGCGCTGGGTGAGGCACTGGCCGAAGCCGACCTCTATACGCGCGACCGCGAAAAGTTTGACGCTGCCACGTCCCGGCTAGCCGAAGCTCAGGCGGCATTGGAAGAGGCAGAGATGCTTTGGCTCGAACTCGACGAACGCCAAGATACGCTGGCTGCCCGAAGTTAATTCGAAGGCGCTCAAGAGAGGGTGTATGACTATTCCTCGAATTTTGAGATTAGTTGATTGAACTGCCAAACAGCTACAATTTTTTTACTAGCCTGCTGAATTGAAAACCCACGGCGCCAAAAACTTCGCAATCATCATGCGGGCTGCCCCATCTTGCATTGATCAGACCGAAAAATAGTGCAACTCAATAGAGCGATTGTTCAACTACGATTGGTTCAAGTGAATGTACCGTCTGATAGCACTTATTGCATTGTCGACTGGCCTCGCTGCGTGCAGCGGCGAGACAGCAGAGCCGAAGACAGAGGCGCCTGTACGCGGACTAAAGACAATTCTTATCAAAAATACAGAAGAGTCCACGGTGCGTCGTTACCCCAGCGTCCTTCAGCCGGGCTCGATCACGACGCTTTCGTTTGAGATTTCCGGACGATTGACCGAAGTCGACCTTGATGTCGGCCAGCGCGTTAAGAAGGGCGATGTACTGGCCGAGATAGACACACGTTCGCTTGATTTGCAGGTTGAGACATCCCAGGCTGCACTGGCCGAGGCAAAGTCGCGCGCCCGAAATGCTGCCGGAGATTACGAACGCAAGAAGACACTTCTGAAAAAGAAAGTTGTCACACAGGCGGTCGCGGATCAATCGCAAACCGAGGCTGAAGCAACTGCAGCGCAAGTCGTGCAAGCGCAGCGCAGTGTGGACACGGCGCGTGAGAACCTGACCAAGGCCAAACTGACAGCACCGTTCGATGGCATATTGAATTCTGTTGAAGTGCAGTCTTTCGCCAATGTCGGTGGTGGAGCTGCCGTTGTAACGCTCTACGCGTCAGATGTTTTTGAGACCAACTTTTCCGTCAGCTTTGACGTTGTGAACAAGTTGGCAGTCGGCAAGAAAGTTAAGGTACGTCTGGCAGACAATCCCGATATTGTTCTCAAAGGCCTCATCAGCGAGCTAGGCGCGCGAGCCGATACGGTGTCGTCTTTTCCCGTCGTCGTAAAACTTGATGAAACGGATCCGTCGATCAAAGCAGGCATGGCCGTGGAAATTTCCATGGAGTTTTCTGTGCCTCTTGGCCAGGGCTTCACGCTTCCGCTTTCCGTCCTCCCGTTTGACGGCAAGCTTGATCCAACGAAGACACCGTCCGAACCGCGGGGCACGGAGGTGTTTGTCTACAACCCGAAAGACAGTACCGTGAACCGGCGCAAAGTGCTCGTGGCGGGTGTTCGAGAGAACGCGATCATCATTGTTGACGGTCTGCGCCTCGGTGAGCGAGTTGCC
>JAJFHI010000155.1 GCA_021775715.1 Hyphomicrobiaceae bacterium
AAGTCCAGACGATCCAGCACGTAAGCAATGGTGTCCTCAGACGTCGACGGATTCAACGCGACACCGGCTTTCTTGCCGAGCGCGCGGATCGCCTGCAGCGAACGGTCGAGATGCGGTCCGGCTTCGGCATGTACAGTGATGACATCACAACCCGCATCAGCAAAGCCTTCGAGATAGGGGTCAGCCGGAGCGATCATCAGATGGCAATCAAAAACCTTTGCCGAGGCACCACGCACCGATTTGATGATAGGCGCACCAAACGTAATGTTGGGGACGAAGTGGCCATCCATGACATCGAGGTGAATCCAATCGGCCCCCATTTCGTCGATGCTGCGAACCTCCTCGGCCAGTCGCGAAAAATCAGACGATAAGATTGATGGGGCGATCACGATTGGGCGAGACATTGGATCTCAACTCCATATTTGAGGGGTGCGCTTGACCACGGTTTTCTATCCGGGTTTTGGCAAACCTTAGCGCTCAGCGCAATGCGGGCAGACGAATATCAGTGGATGCCCAACAAATTGGGCTACATCGCGCGACGTCGACGTTCGACCAATTGCATCACCATTGGCGTAAAGATGAGTTGCATCGCCAGATCGAGCTTGCCCCCGGGAATCACTATTGAGTTGGCCCGTGACATGAAACTGTCGTGGATCATGCGCAGCACGTAGTTGAAATCAATCTGTCGGGGATTTTTAAAGCGAATGACAACCATCGATTCATCGGGTGTCGGAATCCAACGGGCCGTGAACGGGTTCGATGTATCGACCATCGGAACACGCTGAAAGTTGATGTCAGTTTCGGAAAACTGTGGGCAGATGTACTTCACATAATCAGGCATGCGCCGAAGGATCGTCTGGGTTGTATCTTCGGTCGAATAACCGCGTAGATCCCGATCGCGATGCAGCTTCTGAATCCACTCAAGATTGAGAACCGGAACGATACCGATTTTGAGATCGGCGTGCTGGGCAATATTCACCTCGTCCGTCACAACGGCACCATGCAGACCCTCGTAGAGCATTACGTCCGTGTCGGTGTCCAACGACATCCAGGGTGTGAAGGTTCCGGAAGCAACACCGAAGCGCTCAGCTTCGTCATCATCATGTGCGTAGTAGCGCGTGCGCCCTGTGCCGCTGGTGGCGTACTCGCGAAACAACGTCTCCAGCTCATCAAACAAATTCGCGTCAGCACCAAAGTGGCTGTAGTTGGTGTTGCCTTTGGAGGCCGCCTCAGCGATCGCTTTGTGCATTTCTTCGCGGTCGAAGCGATGAAACGCGTCCCCCTGCACATACGCAGACGAGACATCCTCGCGGCGAAATATCTGTGCGAATGTTTCATAGATCGACGTAGTGCCGGAGCCGGATGATCCGGTAACGGAGATGATAGGATACTTGGCCGACATGGGCTTTCTTCGAGCTCCGTATGTTCGATGTTGGTGGACGTTAGGCTATCAAAACTAGAAGTGGAAAAAACTTCGCTTTCGAAACAACGGCGAACGATCGCCGAGAGCTTCAGGCTGGGCATACAATCGGCAAACATAGTCGACTTCGTCATGCGAGCCGCAAATAATCGGCGCGTGGCCATGCAGCTTTGTTGGCACAATATCCAGAATGCGTTCATGCCCGGTCGTTGCTTTACCGCCGGCCTGTTCAATCAACCATGCCGCCGGATTGACCTCATAAATCAGACGCAGACGCCCAAAACCGTAGCCCGTGCGTTTGTCTGCAGGATAAAGATAGATGCCACCCCGCGAAAAGATGCGTGAGATTTCCGCAACGAACGAGCCGACCCAGCGCATGTTGAAATCAATAGCACGCGGCCCGCGCGCACCGCGGCGACAGTCATCGATGTAGATTCGCACCGCTTCATCCCAATGGCGATAATTGGAATCGTTGATGGCATATTCGATCGTCGTTGGCGGAATGGAAACATTTGCATCGGTGCAAACAAATGTGCGGGTCGCGGGATCGAGTGTGAAGACGTGTGCACCATCCCCGACGGTCAAAAGAAACGTCGTCTGCGGTCCAAAGATAACGATGCCTGCCGCAACCTGTCGCGATCCAGGCTGAAGGAAGTGGCGATCGCCGGTCAGCGCCTGTAGTTTTGGCAGTACGGAAAAGATCAGACCGACGGTGACATTCGTTTCGATGTTCGACGATCCGTCCAATGGATCAAGTGCAACGACCAACGGCTTATCATTGTCCAGGTCAACAGCCGTCTCTAATTCTTCTGACGCAACGGCTGCCACCGGCGCACTCGCTAAGTGGCGCAAGAGTATGTCATTGGCGCGCAGATCGAGCTCTTTTTGTACGTCGCCGCCACCGGTGCCACCCGTTGCTGTGCCCAAGTCACCTTCCAGCGCGCCGCGTGCTAGAACTGATTGCAACTCCAATGCACCGTCCGAAAGCGCCAATACGGTGTCTCGCACAGCACTCTTCAGCTCGTCGCCACCAGCCCATAGAGTCAGGTAACTCTCAAGCGACACCAATTTAGAACCGAGCACAACGCGCGTCATATTTTCTATCCTGTTCGTTGGAAGCACTAGTCCGAGCCGCCGATAGGTACCTTTGCGTCCAACAGACCGTACTCAACCGACAAAAGCTAGCGCCCTGAGCCACAATAGGATATTCGTCTTTAACAAGTTTAGAAAACGCGACACCAGGACGAACAAGATGACAGATCAAGATACGCCGTCTGAAGCCAATGGTAGCGATCCGCTGTCCAAAGAACAGCTCGAAAATGCCCGCAGAGCGGCCAAACGCGCGGCCGCAGGTTTTGGCGAGGTTGCAGCGTTGATGATGCGCACATCGCCCTACAATGAAATGCGCATCAAAGATCTCCAATGGCTTGTCGGACCGGCTATTGCGACAGGGCAGTTTGCTGTTGCCGAAGCGCGCGATAAAAATAGTGGCCAGACCATGCCAGTTGGTGCCGTTTTATGGGCGATGGTCTCAGACGACGTCGACAAAAAGTTGTCTGCTGATGGTGGTGAAACCGTTCGCCTAGAAGCAAAAGAATGGCGCTCAGGCTCAGTTCCTTGGATCGTTGCCGCGATCGGCGACAGCAAGGTCGTCTCGCATTTGCTCGAAAGACTGGCCAAATCGCAATTTACAGACCAGCCCGCGCGCATTCGCGGTCGCGACAAAGATGGCAAGGCCACGGTGGGGATGTTGCGGCTCAAAAAGGATGAAAGCGACACGACGACCGGTTAAACCGGCCGTCAGGTTGAATTGGAAGCGCAACCACCTTCAACCAACTCTGACCACCAGACGCGTGGCAAAAATAGAGCACGCTGCCAATCTGAATATGTTTTCAAATGTGCAGCCGATGTGCTCTGACAGACCGGCACAATATAGCTTAATCTAAAACAATCCTTCGATCTGACCGTCGTCGTTCAGGCAGATGCTGTTTGCAGCAGGCACTCGCGGGAGGCCCGGCATCGTCATGACCTGACCGGTGATGACAACGACAAACTCTGCACCGGCAGACAGACGTAACTCACGCACGGGAACGGTGTGCCCCGTCGGTGCACCCAATGCGGTTGGGTCGGTCGAGAACGAATACTGCGTTTTGGCCATACACACCGGCAGATTGCCAAACCCGCCTTTTTCTAGCTCTTTGAATTGTCCTTCGACCGCGGCATCACACACGATGTCTTCAGCGCCGTATATTTCGGTGGCGATGGTACGGACTTTTTCTCGCAAACTCATATCGTCCGGATAAAGCGGCTTGAATGACGACTGGCCACTATCGGCAATTTCAGCCACATGGCGCGCCAAATCCTCGGTGCCTGCACCGCCATCGGACCAGTGCGTGCAGACGAATGCTTTGGTGCCCGCCGCTTCGGCCGCCTTTGTAATTTCGGACACTTCATCGTTGGTGTCGGTGATGAATTTGTTGACAGCGACGATCGGCTGGACGCCAAACTTCTTGATATTCTCGATGTGACGCAACAGGTTTTCGCAACCTTGCGCCACCGCCGAGGCGTTTTCCGTCGCCAAGTCATCCTTGCCAACACCACCGTGCATCTTAAGCGCACGAACAGTGGCAACGATTACGACAGCGTCGGGGCTCAGGCCTGCCTTACGGCACTTGATATCGAAGAATTTCTCAGCGCCAAGGTCAGCACCGAAACCCGCTTCGGTGATGACGTAATCCGCCAGCTTCAAGGCTGTTTTTGTTGCCAGAACTGAGTTGCAACCGTGAGCAATGTTGGCAAACGGCCCACCGTGAATAAAGGCCGGGTTGTTTTCCAGCGTCTGCACGAGGTTCGGCATCAACGCATCTTTCAGCAGCACCGTCATCGCACCATGTGCATCAAGCTCGCGCGCTCGGATCGGCGTCTTATCGCGCTTGTAACCAATGACGATGTTGCCGAGACGGCGCTCGAGATCTTTCAGATCAAGCGCCAGGCAGAGGATCGCCATGACTTCCGAGGCAACTGTAATATCAAAGCCGTCCTCGCGCGGGAAACCATTGGCAACGCCGCCAAGAGAATTTGTAATCTTGCGCAGAGCGCGGTCATTCATATCAACCACACGTCGCCAGGAAATTCGGCGTGCATCAATTTCGAGTTTGTTGCCCCAGTAGATGTGATTGTCGATCAAGGCCGACAGCAACGAATGCGCCGACGTGATTGCGTGAAAGTCGCCGGTAAAATGAAGATTGATATCTTCCATCGGCACGACCTGCGCGTATCCACCGCCTGCCGCCCCACCCTTCATGCCAAAACACGGCCCAAGCGACGGCTCTCGCAAACACATCACCGCTTTCTTGCCAATTCGGTTCAACCCGTCGCCGAGTCCGACGGTGGTCGTCGTTTTACCCTCGCCGGCAGCGGTCGGGCTAATGGCCGTCACCAAGATAAGCTTGCCATCTTTGCGGTCTTTGAGTTTGTCAATGAACTCGGCTGAGAGCTTTGCCTTGTGCGGACCAAACTGCATCAACGCGTCGTGCGGAATATCGATTTTGGTGCCAATCTCGCCGATCGGCTTCTTCTTGGCCTCGCGGGCGATTTCGATATCTGACCGAACGCTCATTGCAGCTCCCCTTCCCGAGTTATTGTCTCGTTTGTTTTATTATCCGCGCCGAACATACCGCGCGGTCGTTAAGTTGATTGCATTTTTTGTACACGCGTCTCAAGCCCGAACTAACGGGTGAAAGCGAAAAAAATATTTGTGGGATAGGGACAGACTACCCGTTCGGGCCCCAGGGTGATCAAATCGATCACTGTCAACTTGGGATTTTCCGTTACTAAATCAACCGGGCGCCTGGACCCACATTCGGTTGATGAGAAGCCTACATCGTGCCCCAAGCCCACTTAACGCAGGTGCAGAAAAATACCGCCGCGATCCAAAGGTTTGCCGGCTTGACGAGAAGCACCTAGTGTCAAATTCGAGAAACGCCTTGTGCCCACAAACAGCTCCCAGTCCGCCGCCGCTAGACGCCAATATTCGGCTCTGCCATCAACAAACACGACAACGTCAGGTGAAAGCCGCTCATTTCGCGGTTAGCAATATCTCGACAAGACGTGTCCCACTATCCTAAAGTTGATTGATCGAAAGTTTAATTGGTCCGGGCTAGTTTGCCCGACACACAAAGCGAATTGATCAGCAGCCATCCTATTTGCCAAAAAATCAAACAAGACGGGCCGTTGCGTCCGGTTTTCCGACGCAAACTGAGACCTGAACACCGTGAAAATGAGCCGAACCGCAACCGCGGGTGACCACGAAAGACCAGTATGAACGACATGTCTGATGACCGCGGCAACCGCAAAAAAGGGTTTGGCGGGCGCGGCGGCGGTGGACGACGCAAGGGCGTTGCATTTCCAAAGGGCCGCCTTCTCAAACGCGAAGAGACCGTACGCGCAAAGGAATTGATCGGCGAAGGGCCATACGAACGCGCACTGCTGATCGAATACCTGCACAACATCCAGGATGCGGAAGGCTGCCTGCCGGCCGGACTGCTGCATGGACTGGCCGATCTGATGCGCCTACCGATGGCGGAGGTGTATGAGGTTGCAACTTTCTACGCGCACTTCGATGTTGTTGCAGACAATGCCACGCCCCCACCTGAAACAACCATTCGCGTTTGCGACTCGCTCTCGTGCATGATGGCGGGTGCTGAAAAACTTTTGTCGAAGCTTGAAGATAAACACGGTAATGATGTTCGCATTCTTCGCGCGCCGTGCATGGGTCGTTGTCAGTCGGCGCCTGTGTGCGAAATTGGTCATCGCCATGTCGACCGCGCGACACCGAAAAAAGTCGCACAGATTGTCGAATCTGGCGAGCGCCATCCTATCATTCCGGACTACGCATCACTAGAGGCTTACCGTACAGACGGTGGGTATGCCGTTCTGCAAAGCTGCTTAATCGGCGAACACAAAGTCGATGACCTCATCGAGACGCTGTCGGACGGCGGTCTGCGCGGCCTTGGCGGTGCTGGTTTTCCAACCGGGAAAAAGTGGAGCTTCGTGCGCGGCTACGAGGGGCCTCGATTGATGGCCGTCAACGGTGACGAAGGCGAGCCGGGCACGTTCAAAGATCGCCATTACCTCGAACAGAACCCGCATCAGTTCCTCGAAGGAATGTTGATTGCAGCCTGGGTTGTGGAAGCATCGGACGTCTACATCTATATGCGCGATGAGTACGCCGCTGTGCTCCACATCATGGAGACAGAAATTGCTGCGGTCGAAAAAGCCGGCCTGTCTGCACACACAAAGATACATCTACGTCGCGGTGCGGGCGCTTACATCTGCGGCGAAGAAAGCGCAATGATCGAGTCGATCGAGGGTAAACGCGGCCTACCGCGCCATCGCCCTCCGTATGTCGCAGAAGTCGGCATCTTCGATCGGCCAACTCTCGTCAACAATATCGAAACGCTCTATTGGGTACCGAAAATTCTCGAAAAAGGTGCCGCTTGGTTTGCCGACCAGGGCGTCAACGGCGCCAAAGGACTTCGGTCGTACTCGGTCTCAGGGCGCGTGAAAAATCCCGGCGTTGTGCTGGCGCCTGCCGGCTCAACCGCGGAAGACCTTGTCAAGTTATGCGGTGGTATGGCGAGGGGTCAGGACTTCAAAGGATACCTACCAGGGGGAGCTTCAGGCGGCATTCTGCCGGCATCTATAGCCGACATTCCGTTGGATTTCGGTCAACTTGAAAAGCACGGCTGCTTCGTCGGCTCACACGCCGTTGTCATCTTGTCTGAAGCTGACAATATGAAAGATGTCGCGCTTAACCTGATGCAGTTTTTCAAGGATGAAAGCTGCGGTCAGTGCACCCCGTGCCGCAACGGTACCGAAAAAGCCGTGCAACTGATGCAGCAGCCGTCATGGGATGCGAACCTGCTGGATGACCTCGGGCAGGTGATGCGTGATGCCTCGATCTGCGGTCTCGGGCAAGCCGCATCCAATCCACTGATGAGTGTTTTCAAATTCTTTCCCGACGACTTGGCGAACAAGCCCAAGAAGAAGGGCCGAGGCAAAGCATGACGAAGAAAATCACCTTTGAGCTTGATGGTATTGCGGTCGAAGCCGACGACGGCGAAACCATCTGGCAAGTGGCGAAACGCGAGGGCACATCGATCCCACATCTGTGCTGGTTGCCGGAGCCCGGCTACCGTGCCGATGGCAATTGTCGTGCGTGCATGGTCGAAATCGAAGGCGAACGCGTCCTGGCGGCATCATGCCAACGCAAGGTCCGCGATGGTCTAAAAGTTAAGACCGCCAGCGATCGGGCAAAGAAATCACGCGAGCTGGTGTTTGAACTTCTGATTGCTGACCAGCCCACCAAAGACGACAGCCACGATCCAGAGTCGAAATTCTGGAACTGGGTGGAGGCAATGGACATCGGACCGACCAGTCGTTTTCCAGCTGCCGATCGACATGCTCCCGACACAAGCCACACAGCCATAAGCGTCAATCTTGATGCGTGCATCAATTGCAATCTGTGTGTCCGCGCCTGCCGTGACGTGCAGATGAATGACGTCATAGGTATGGCCCTACGCGGTGCAGATTCTAAGGTTGTTTTCGATTTCGACGACAAGATGGGCGACAGCACGTGTGTTGCCTGTGGCGAATGCGTTCAAGCCTGTCCGACCGGCGCGCTGATGGAAGCAAACCTGCTCGACAAGGAATCGCAAAAGCGCACGCAATACGCCGACAAAACCGTCGACACGCTCTGCCCTTATTGCGGCGTCGGATGCCAGACCACCGTGCACGTCAAAGACGACAAGGTGCTCTACGTCGACGGCCGCAATGGCCCAGCCAACGAAAACCGTTTGTGCGTCAAAGGACGCTTTGGCTTTGACTACATTCACCACAAAGACCGCCTGACGAAGCCACTCATTCGCCGCGACGATGTGCCGAAGTCTGAATTCGACATGCAGCGTCCAGCATCGGAAATTCTTGAAGTGTTCCGCGAAGCCACGTGGGACGAAGCGCTTGACCGCGCAGCACATGGGTTCAAAAAGGTTCGCGACACATATGGGCCTTCAGCACTTGCCGGTCTTGGCTCTGCAAAGGGTTCGAACGAAGAAGCGTATCTATTCCAAAAGCTCGTACGCCAAGGCTTTGGCACAAACAACGTCGACCACTGCACGAGGCTTTGCCACGCCTCATCCGTCGCAGCTCTCATGGAAGGCCTCAACTCTGGTGCGGTCACGGCACCATTCAACGCGGCCCAAGACTCCGACTGCATGATCGTTATTGGCGCACGTCCAGCGGAAAATCATCCCGTCGCCGCGACCTATCTGAAACAGGCCGCACGACGCGGTGCCAAACTTATCCTGATGGACCCACGCGGTCAGGCCTCAGGTCTCGCCCGTCACGCGACACACTTGCTGAACTTCAAGCCGTCGCAAGATGTCGCGTTGTTGAACGCAATGCTGCACACCATCATCGAAGAAGATCTGGTCGACATTCAATACGTCCAAGCCCACACCGAGGGCTTCGATGGTTTGCGCGCCAAAGTGCGCGCCTTCTCACCGGAGGTCATGGCTGACAAATGCGGAATCCCAGCGGAAACGATCCGCGAAGTAGCACGCATATACGCCAAGTCCGAACGCTCGATCATCTTCTGGGGCATGGGTGTCTCGCAGCATACACACGGCACGGACAACTCACGCTGCTTGATCTCTCTAGCGTTGGTCACCGGCCATATTGGTCGGCCTGGAACTGGGCTTCATCCCCTGCGTGGCCAGAACAACGTGCAGGGCGCATCTGACGCCGGCCTCATCCCGATGGTCTATCCGGATTACATTTCCGTTGAAGACACAAGCGTGCGCAAGAAGTTCGAGGATCTGTGGCAAGCCGAGCTTGACCCTAACAACGGTCTGACGGTCATTGAAATCATGCACGCAATCCACGAAGGGCTCGTCAAGTCGATGTACATCATGGGCGAGAACCCAGCGATGTCCGATCCCAACGTGCGTCAAGCCCGACAGGCGTTGTGCGAGCTTGACCTGTTTGTCGTGCAAGACATCTTCATGACCGAGACGGCGTGGCAAGCCGACATCGTTCTGCCTGCCTCCGCGCATGCTGAAAAGTGGGGCACGTACACCAATACGAACCGGCAGGTCCAACTTGGCCGTCCGGTCATCTCAACGCCGGGCGACGCGCGTCAGGATTGGGAACTGATTTGCGAAATCGCAGATCGCATGGGGCTTGGCTGGCGGTATACCCACGTCTCTGATGTGTTCACCGAAATGACATCCGTTATGCCGTCGCTCGCAAACATTACGTGGGACCGCCTCGTCGACGAAGGTGCTGTGACCTACCCGGTCGATTCGCCCGACAAACCGGGCAATGAAATCATCTTTGCCGAAAGCTTCCCAACCGAGTCTGGTTTGGCGAAAATCGTGCCCGCCGGTCTGTTGCCACCACACGAGCTACCCGACGAGGACTATCCGATGGTGCTGACGACGGGACGCCTATTGGAACACTGGCACACCGGTTCGATGACAAGGCGTGCGGCCCACCTTGACGCAATCGAACCCGAAGCCATCGCGGGCCTCAATCCCGACGAGATGGAACAAGCCGGCATTGAACCCGGGCAACTTGTGACGATATCGACGCGACGCGGTCAGATAACATTGAAGGCGCGCGCCGATGGCGACACGCCAGCTGGCATGGTGTTTGTGCCGTTCTGTTTTGCTGAAGCCGCGGCCAACACGCTGACCAACCCGCAGCTTGATCCACAGGGCAAGATCCCCGAGTTCAAGTACTGCGCATGCAAGATCGAGAAAGTGGCACAAACGGTTGATGCCGCTGAATAGCTTTTTTATGGCGCGCCGGGCTCCTGCAACTGATTGGGTTTGCTTTTTAACTGCGCTTCCCTGCGGGTGATGTAGACGGCAGCTGCAAAAATGACGGCAGCACCGAACCATGTCCAACCGTCAATCAGTTCACCAAAGAACAGAAAGCCGAGCAGCACGGAAAACGGCAGCCGCGAAAATTTGAACGTCTGCACCAGTGACGCTTCGGTCGACGCATAACCTCGAACCAATGCCATGTGGCCAATCACAGCACACAACCCCATGCCGACCAAGGCCGGCCATAGGTCTGCAGGCGGCGATGTCCAAACAAATAAAGCCGGGATCAACGAGACTGGTGTCATCAAAACATTTGTGAGAAACACGACGCGGTCGGCATCATCACGACCCGTCATCTTCTTGACCAACGGTCCAACTGCGCCCAACGACAGCGCCGACATCAGTGCAAACATCTGCCCTGCACCCATTGGCGATACACCTGGCCGCAGCATGATCATCGCGCCAACGAAACCAACCGCCAATGCCGCCCAGCGGCGCATGCGTACACGCTCGCCGAGTAAAAAAATCGCAAACAGTGTCGCAAACAGCGGTGACAAAAATCCAATCGCCGTCACTTCACCCAGCGGGATCAAGGCAACCGCATGAAACATGCCGGTCATGGCGACAAAACTGAATCCAACGCGAGCGCCATAGAGTTTCAGCTGATCTGTCTGCCACAACGAAGCTCCGCGCCAATAAAGCAACGGCAACATCCACATCACACAAAACAGATTGCGAAAGAACATGGCTTCGGAGGGTGGAACGCCGTTTAACGCCACATAGCGGCCAAGCGCTATAAGGCCCGACAGCATCGCCATCGCGATAGTTACCCAGAAGATGCCAATGACCGGATCATCGCGTTTTCCAGCAGCGCCACTGGCCCCGAAAAACCGTAACAGGCTAGACAGTCTCGTTGTGCTCGGCGTCATCGTCCCTCTCAAAGTGCATCTCAAATAGAGCATACACCACAACGATTGACCCCGTCCCTTAAATGGCTATGGTCCTGGCTTTCGCGCCACCGCTCTTTGTCCAATCATATGCAGTGCCAATGAACGACGCCTCCACACCACAAAAGACAGTTCGCCGTAAGATCTATGAAATAATCGAATTCGATCATGGTGAAAGTGGACTGAGCAAGTTATTCGACACCACAATCGTCACACTCATTTTTCTAAATATCTTAGCTTTTGTAGCGGGGACAGTCCCGTCGGTAGAAGCTGCCTATGGTGCTGAGCTACATGCCTTCGAAGTCTTCTCAATCGTAGCATTCACGATCGAATATGTTGCAAGATTGTGGACCGCTGTTGAAGTCCCATTTTTAGCTCGTCTAACTCCCATGCGTGCGCGCACTAAGTTCGCCACGACTCCAATAATTATTATCGACTTGTTGGCGATTTTACCTTTCTACTTCTCACTCCTGGTTTCGGTAGACCTCCGCGTCTTGCGCGCATTACGGCTACTCCGATTTCTCAAGCTCTCGCGCTACTCGCCCGCCATGCACACACTGACGAGAGTGCTATCGAATGAGCGACGCGCGCTGACCGGAGCAGGCCTGCTTTTAATGGCGGCTGTTCTATTCGCCTCCACCGGCATGTATTATCTGGAAGCGGATGCACAACCAGACAAATTTGGGAGTGTTCCAGACGCGGCATGGTGGGCGATGGCAACGCTTACGACAGTTGGCTATGGAGATGTTGTGCCCATCACAGCATGGGGTCGGATATTCGGAAGCATCGTCATGATCGCAGGGCTGTGTATTTTAGCCTTGCCTGTCGCAATCATCTCAACCGGTTTTGCTCAGGAAGTCGGTCGTCGAGATTTCGTCGTCAACTGGTCTCTGATCTCGCGCATCCCAATGCTATCAAAGCTCGACGCTGGAGAGATCACGCGCATCTTGCCACTTCTGCACGCTCACAATTTCCCTCCCCTCTACGAAATAATAGAGCCCGGAGATTCAAGTGACGCGATGTACTTTTTGGCTTCGGGAAAGGTTCTGATGAAGGGCAAAAACCTGGAACGGGATTTTCCAACGGGAAGCGTTTTCGGTGCAGGAGCGATGCTGAAGAATGAAATCCATGCTTCAAAGTTTATTACGCAGTCGAAGTGTCGCATCTTGAAACTTTACAAGTCTGACTTCAGTCGATTTGAAGCGTCAAACCCAAGTATTGCAAAACACATCAGGGAAATCGCACAGTCCGAGTAGATTTCCAATCACACAATTCTAAGACAATGCAATTGGCATCAACCCGCCAATACACGAATCGCGACAACCGTGGCGTTGTCCTGGTGCGGCTCACGCATTGCTTCGACAGCGCGCAACAGGGCGGCGGAAACACCACCTGCGCCATCGGCAGAATAGGCCGTCACAATGCGGGCTATCTCGTTGTTATCGAGAGTCTGAAGCCCATCACTTGCAAACAGCACATAATCATTCGGTATCAGTTGCAATGGCATCCGCGAAAGATCGATTAGATCAATCTCATCACCGGTGATGGCGGATCGCAGCATATTCCGGTGTGAACTGTTCTGCGCCTGCTCAACCGAGATCTCGCCAAGTTCGGCAAGCCGGTCTAATTCAGGCGCCAGCGAATGGTCCGCGTTGACTTGAACCGCCTCGCTGTCACGAACCAAAAACAAGGGGCTGTCGCCAACACTGACCCAGTGCAGACCCTCATGATCCAACTCAGCCCCGATCAACGTCGAGCCCATGCCTGCGAGACCGGGGTCATCCTGCGCACGTTCCGCCACAGCAAAGTTGGCATCGTTCAATGCGACAGACAGCTTTTCGCGGATACTTGCCGTTGGCTGACCTGGTGCACCGAATGCGCAAAACCGCTCAACAAAACGGCCGCAGACAATTTCACTGGCAACAGCACCGCCGGCATGACCGCCCATGCCGTCGGCAAGTGCGACAACAAGCTTGGATGTCGTGCCGTCGGCATCACGTGGATACACGACGGCGCAGTCTTCCTGGTAATTTCGCGCACCTTGAATG
>JAJFHI010000156.1 GCA_021775715.1 Hyphomicrobiaceae bacterium
CCGGACGACAGATGAACCTCAATCTCACGCAACAACCGCAGAATATCTTCGTCCGAATATCGCTTCCGAGCCATTAAACCATCCTCCCCAACTTGGTAGAGTTTTACAAAAATAATGGCTCAATTTTAAGGGGGAAGGACAAGTTAGTATACGAGCAAGGAACTTCTATCCTTGACGAAGCTCCACCACAAACCGTCAAGGAGGTTGTCAGTAATACCCCTAAGAGCAGCACAGCAGAGAACGCACATCAACCAGTGAAGGTTGCAAAGCAAGCGGACGAATCCAAAGCAAAGACCAGGTCAGCAAGCACTCTGCCTCCAAAATGGGTCTACACAGAGCCCAAAGATGTTTCGGACGTCATCGCTGACGTTTCAACCAAATTGGACCATCTGCGACGGACGATTGAAAGGAATAACTTGATTGGGAGCCCTGACAGTGCATTGGGCCCGAGCCATTAAACCATCCTCCCCAACTTGGTAGAGTTTTACAAAAATAATGGCTCAATTTTAAGGGGGAAGGACAAGCAATCAACGTGATTAAGATGTATTTTAATATTTTCATGCGGCACACGCGCCTTTCTCATTCGGTTCTAATCCCAGGGAAATTGTAAACTCGGGGAAACAATGGTTCAACTTGTTTGGCAAAAAACATTTAATCATTTTCTTACTCAACGGCCACCAACTGCAGGGCATGCCGACTGCGATGCAATCCGCGCGAACTCTGGCAGCAGCTAAGAGTTAACGGCAAGTGGAGGCCCCGTTCCACGCGCAAAGACAAATCTGCGGACATGGTGCAAGCGCTGGATCGCGGCCTGAGTCTCTTGATCACACTCTCGAAGTGCGATCAAGCGACGTTGACCGAGTTGGCGCTCAGGCCCGGCATGCCCCCTTCAACAATCCATAGGTCCCTGATGACGATGCAAGAACACGGCATTGTCGCGTTCAATGAAGTCACTCAAGACTGGACAGTAGGTGTCGAAGTATTGCGCATCGGCAGTTCGTTTGTCCGCCAGACGAAAGTCATTGACGTTGGAAGGTCGGTGTTGCGGGGGTTAATGGACTCAACCGGAGAGACGGCCAATATGGCGATTGCAAACGACGGAGAGGTTGTGTTCGTCTCACAAGTAGAGACCCACGAATCCATCAGGGCATTCTTCCCTCCAGGCACACGCGGCCCGATGCATGCATCGGGAATGGGCAAGGCTCTACTGGCATCGATGCACCGCCGAGATGTTGAGCGGGTATTGCACGTGAAGGGGTTACCATCTTTTGCTCCAAAAACCATTACATCTTCGAAGGCACTGTTTGACGATTTAGAGCAGATCCGTAATCGCGGCTGGTCCGTCGACGATGAGGAGCGCAACATCGGCATGCGATGCCTCGCGGCATCGATCTTCAATGGCTTTGGCGAGGCCGTTGCTGGAATTTCCATTTCTGGGCCGACGTCAAGAGTTTCCAACGACAAGCTTGCCGAATTCGGTCCCCTAGTAAAACGTGCGGCCCTGGAGATTACCAACGCTATTGGTGGAAAGTCTCCAGAGCACGGATAGAGCGGCAGCACGACCTGGAGATCAGCGATGATCGGAACAACCAAAACCAAACCAAGCGGAACTAAAAATGGTATTTTACCTAATGACCTTGCCCCCGATGTGTCCTCATTCATAAGTAGAGACTGTTCTGGTTTGATCCGCTCCCGTATCCGCCTCGAAATTCTTCACACCTCTAACCATTCACGTCGGATATCGTCACGACCGCGAAATTCATCTGGCGTGCCTGAGTAAACAATTTCGCCATGCCCCATTACATAAATCTTTTGAGCAATCTTGAGCGCAATAGAGAGCTTTTGCTCGATCAACAAGATTGACACGCCTGACTTTGCAATCTCGGCAATCAATTCTCCGATCTGAACCACGATCTTCGGTGCAAGACCTTCCGTCGGTTCGTCAATGATGACGAGTTCGGGATCTCCCATTAAAGTTCGGCAGATTGTCAGCATCTGCTTTTCGCCACCCGACAGCACACCGGCCGCCGTGTCGGCGCGAGACTTTAAATTTGGAAACATCTCCAGCATGTCCTCGATGGACCATCGTCCCGGATGCGCCACATCTTTGATGCCGAGAAGCAGATTTTCGCGTACTGTCATCATTGGGAAAATATCGCGGTGCTCGGGAACATAACCGAGCCCTAAGCGGGCGATGCGGTGGCTGGGAAGCCCAGCGATGTTTTGCTCCTTGAACCAAACTTCACCTTCCGGTGCAACCTCGCCCATAATTGCTTTTGCTGTCGTCGAACGCCCGACGCCATTGCGTCCCAGAAGAGCTGTCACCCCGCCTTTTTCAACATCCATGGTAACGCCACGTAACACGTGACTTTTGCCATAGTATGCATTGAGATCGTGAATGCGCAGCATCGGGTCGGTATCGCTCATGCCTCAACCCCAGGCAGTTCCGCCTCGTCACCAAGATAAGCTTCTCTAACAAGTGCGTTGTTTCTGATCTCCTCAGGCAAACCCGTCGCAATAACTTCACCGTAGACGAGAACTGAAATTCGATCTGAGAGGCCAAAAACGACACCCATGTCATGCTCTACAATTAAGAGCGTTTTGCCTTGCGTGGCCTTTTTGATCAATGCGATCGCCCGATCCGTTTCGGAATGGCTCATACCCGCGGTTGGTTCATCCATTAGAACCACATCAGCACCACTCGCAATGGTGATCGCAATCTCAAGCGTTCGCTGATCTGCATATGCCAAAAGTGCAGCCGATTGATCTGCTTTATCAATCAAGCCGACGCTGTCGAGTATTTCGACCGTCTTCTCTTGCACCGGTATTAGATTACCGATATTGCGCCAAAAATTGTAGCCATAACCCATTGAATAAAGAACACCGCAGCGAACATTTTCTCGCACGGACATATTGGAAAAAATATTTGAGACTTGGAAACTACGCGACAGCCCCATGCGGTTAATACGATATGGTTTAACACCCGAGATCGTTTTTCCGCGCAACGTGATCTCCCCGGAAGTCGGCCTGTAAAGTCCAGAAATTAGATTGAAGAGTGTCGATTTGCCGGCACCGTTCGGACCAATAATCGCGTGACGCTCACCCGGGGCAATGTCCAGCGTCACGCCTTGTATAACCTTAGCTGGACCAAAATCTTTTTTAACGTCTCGAAGACTTAAGACTGGTGGCTCGCTCATCGCTCACCTACCTGTTTGGTCGTGAATTTAAGACCAAATACTCCAATTGCAACAAGGCAAACACCAATCGCCCAGGACATTAAACTGGTCGATGGCAAGCCTATCCCAAATGGTTGAAACACTTCACCGTGCCCATTTGTCAAGCGCACGGCAATCTCGATAAGAATGACAACACCGAAGAATGCAATCATGCCCGTCGCGACCGCAACGAGACCTTTCACAAACTGCTGGACGGCTCCTGGTTTGCCGAGGCGGTTGGTTACATCAATCACCACCCCAGCTAGGCCACCAGGGGCAAACAACACCATGGCGATGAACAGGAGACCGAGATAAAGCAGCCAAGCTTCCGAAAAATCCGAAAGGTTGGTCTGCATGTACGTCAACAGTATCGCTCCTAGGATTGGGCCCGCAAAATATCGGATGCCGCCGATGTAGGCCATCAAGATCACAAGTCCAGACGGTGCAAGGGACAAAGCTTCCGGAGTGAAAATTTCATAATTTACCGCAGACATTCCGCCGGCAAGGCCGGCAAAACCACCAGATGCGATAAACGCCAAATAGCGGACCTGCTGAGGATCATAACCGACGAACTCAACACGCTGAGGATTGTCACGCACTGCTTGTGTCAATCTGCCGAGCGGCGTACGTGTAAAGGCATACATGGCGACGGTACCAACGAATGTCCAAAACGCGATGAACCAATAAACTTGGTGAACTTGACCGAGGTTGAGGCCAAACATTTCGACCCCATTCATACGGTCCCCCGTAATGCCCTCCTCGCCGCCAAAGAAACTCACGAAGATTAGGCCAGTGGCAGCCACCAGTTCTGCAATCCCAAGAGAAATCATGGAAAAGGGAATCCCGGCACGGCGACATGACGGCCAGCCGATTAGCGCACCAGCAAAAGCGCCACCTGCAAAGCCGACGAGTGGCAGGGCGAACATCGGATACGATCCCCAAAAACCGCCATCAGCGTACTCAATCCAGTTCATGGCATGCATTGCGGTGTAACCGCCAAGCCCAAAGTAAACTGCATGACCGAATGATAGCAGTCCCGTCTGGCCCAATAATATATTGAAGGAAAGCGCGAAGACAATATTGATCCCGATCGCGTTTAATAACGACAGCGCTGTCCGTGACGGGCCCAGCATTGGGATCACAATTAGCAGCACGGCCATTATGATAAATGGCAGGACGCGTCGCGTGAATTTTGCCCGCCTTGAAGGTCCGAGATCTGAAACCGTGTCGAGAACTGTGCCTTGTTGGTTCAAAACTCGCGGGCTCCCATCAGACCTCGGGGACGGAACATGAGCATCAATACCAACAACAGGTACGGCAACGTTGGGGCCAACGATGGAATTGAAATACCGCCAAGTTCAGAGGACGCGCTCAAACCGAGCCAACCAAACAGGTCGCTAAACGTTGCATCGACGGAGATCGCAAACGTTTGCATAATGCCGATCAAGAGCGACGCAATGAACGCGCCCTCTAAGCTGCCCATACCGCCAACAACCACAACGACAAATACAATGGGGCCAATCGTGAACGCCATTGAAGGTTCCGTCACAAGATAATTGCCACCAATCACTCCGGCGAGCCCGGCCAGCGCGCAACCGGCAGCAAACACCAGCATAAATATGCGTTGAACATTGTGACCAAGATGAGCGACCATGTTTGGATGAGTGAGCGCGGCTTGAATAATCAAGCCAATACGTGTGCGTTTTAAAAGATACCAAAGTGCAAACAGCATCGCGAGCGAAACCACCAGCATAAAGATGCGGTAGGCCGGATACTGTGAGCCGAACAATTCGAACAATGGAAAATCTAAAGCTGCCGGTACCTTGTATGGAACAGCGATTTTGCCCCACACTATTTTGACGATTTCCTCAATGATATAGGCGAGACCGAAAGTGAAAAGTAGCTCTGCGACATGACCTTCCGCGTGAAGGCGGCGCAAGCCAAAGCGCTCAACAGCGGCACCAGCGACACCAACCAAGACCGGTGCAAGAAAAAGTGCGACCCAAAATCCCGTAACGCTGCCTATGGAATACGCGAAGTAGGCGCCAAGCATATAGAAGCTAGCATGCGCAAAATTCAATATGCCCATCATGGAAAAAATGAGCGTTAGCCCGCTTGAAAGCATGAACAGCAGCAGGCCATAAATTATTCCATTTAGGAGCGAAAAAACTATTGTTTCCATAAAATTCTATAGCCTGACTGCAGCACAGTGATCTCGGGAAATGCTCAATGCCGACATCCGGTTTGATTTCATATGGTAATTTACGATGGCCGCCGCATTTTGCACGATGTCGGAAGAGCAGATGCTTCTGCCGGTATCCTGAGATCGGTTTTGAACCCAAAGCCTGTATTTTCTACGTCGCGCTCCACTCCATCTGAATAAGTTGAAATAAATTGCGGTTGAATAAGCTGGTGATCCTCTGCGCGCATGTAGACTTTGCCGTAGGGCGTTTCGTATTCCATACCCTCCAGTGCTTTCGCGATGCCGATGATATTTTCGGTTCCAGCTTTTTCCATTGCCTTAGAAAGCATACCCATAGAAGTGAAGATTCGCTCCCAGTAGTAATCGGTTCCATACTTCTTTTCGAAATCATCGATTTTCTTTTTCTGCTCGTCCGACGCGTCGAGGTTCTCGTGAAACTCCGTAACTTGCTTCACCAAACCAACAGCTGATCTTCCCATAGCGGTCGGAGCACCAAGGCCACCGCCGTACAACGTCAGATACGGTGATTTTTGACCTGCCTGCGATGCTGCTTTGATCAGCAGCGTCATATCTGAACCCCAGTTGCCTGTGATAATCGCATCTGCTTTGGCGTTCATCATCTTTTGAACATAGGGCGTGAAATCTTTCACTTTTCCAATCGGGTGAAATTCATTTCCAACAATTTGAATGTCAGGACGCTTTTCTTTGATCATGCGCACAGTAGCTGCAGAAACCGCCTTACCAAAGGAGTAGTCTTGGCTGAGGATATAAACTGATTTGATATCTTTTTGCGTCTTCAACCAATCCGTTATCGCCGCCATTTTCATGTCGACATGTGAATCAAAGCGAAAATGCCAAAAGTTGCACCGCTTATTTGTAAGTGCGGGGTCAACGGCAGCATAGTTCACAAACAGAACCTCCTTACCGGGGTTTCTTTTGTTGTATTTTTTTATACCGCCGGTAAGCGCACTTGCGACTGAAGAGCCCAGACCTTGTATGATAATCCGCATGCCGCGATCGATAGCCTTTTGCAGTTGAATAAGGCTGTCTTTAGGATTGGCCTTGTTATCGAATGGTACAATCTCAACCATTTTACCACCGATGCCGCCAGCCTTATTAATGAGGCTAGCCGCATATTGGTAGTGCTTTAGGGATGAATCACCGGCGTTACCAAAAGTGCCCGATAACGGATCAATGTAAGCCATTTCAATTCGGTCTGCAGCAGAACTCTCGACAGTATTGTTGATCAAAAAACAAACCATCAGCACCAAACCGACGACAGTCAATTTTACCGTTTTGTAGATCGCCATAAAACTCATCCTCGGTTATTTAGTATCTCTGATCGTAGCGTTGTGCGTCGGTTTTAATCTCTAGCTATATGCAATGCTCAATCTTATCCACCCACCGGCGGATCAGTTGATCCCCAATCGTTCCAGGATTTTCCGACACCAGCCACAGAGGGAGATGCCTTAGCGCTGCGCGCCGTCACCTCACCGGAAAATCCACCACCATAAACAAACTCCGGCCCGCAAAGATCAATAGTGGGGAACTCGTCCTTCTCGCGCCAGTAGTTCTGAGTGTGCTGCCACTCACGCTTGGCACCGCGCCTCGGCAGAAGGTGCATGCTGCGCATGAGGTAGTTCGGGTCGAAGTTCTCAGAGTCTATCCAGTCTAAGATCGGCATGTCCATGTCCTCTGGCCGGAGCGCAACCGTGACTCGACGAGCGCCGGTCGACTTCATGTGTTTCAGGAGTCGGCAGACGAAGTCGCCGATAAGGTCGGAACGAAGTGTCCAGCTCGCGCGCAAATATCCAAACACCCAGGCGAGGTTGGGAATCTCTGTGAACATCATGCCGCGGTAGGTGACGGTCTCGTGGAAGTCGAGTGGCTTACCATCGACTTCGAAAGCAATGTCACCGAGCACATTCATGTTGAAGCCGGTCGCTGCCACGATCAGATCGGCCTCAAGAACGCGGCCGGATTTAAGAACGACGCCCTTTTCGGTGAAGCGCTCGATCTCGTCAGTGACCACAGACGCTTTGCCGGAGGCGATACTCTCGAAAAGGTCGGCGTCGGGAACGAACGCTATCCGTTGGCGCCAGGGGCGATAGCTCGGAGTGAAATGCGTATCGACATCGTAATCGGGACCCAGGTGGTGCCTCACATCGGCCAGCAGTTCCTGCTTGACCTTCTCGGGCTCGCGGAAAGTACGCTCGGCTAAAACTGCCTGGTCGTAAAGAATTTGCTTCCTGACGATCTCGTGGATCCAGGTCTCGTCAATATGCAACTTACGCAGGTGGTCGGCGAACTCGATAGCATTGCGCCCTGACCGGAAGTAAGTTGGTGAGCGCTGCAACATGGTGACGTGAGCTGCCTTGTCACACACAGCCGGGACGATGGTTGCAGCGCTGGCGCCGGAGCCGATCACGATCACATTCTGGCCTGTATAGTCGACGTCATCCGTCCACTCTTGGGAGTGGACAAGCCGGCCCATGTAGCGGTCCATGTCCGGCCAATCGGGCCAGTGGCCTGCCTGTTGTCGGTAGTAGCCCTGACACATGTATAGGAAGTTGGCCGTGAAGCGCGCCTCCTCGCCGGAGTCGAGCTTAATGGCGGTAATGGTCCAGAGGTTGTCGGCGCTGGACCACTTAGCCGAGTCGATCCGGTGGCCGTAGCGGATATTGCTCTGGAGATTATTCTCCTCGATCACCTCGCCGATGTAGGACAGAATCTCGTCGGCGGTGGCAATAGGCGGGCCTACCCAGGGCTTGAATCGGTAACCGAAAGTATAGAGGTCGCTGTCGGATCGGATCCCGGGATAGCGGTGCGACCACCATGTGCCACCGAACGAATCAAGAGCCTCGAGAACAACGAAGGTCGTGTCCGGGCATTGCTGTGTCAGGTGGTAGGCGCCGCCGACACCGGAAATGCCTGCTCCTACGACGAGCACATCGAAGTGCTCGGAAGCCTTCGGTGCTGCCAGTCCGTCGCCTGAGCCATTCATTTCAGATCCTTCCGGTATCCGCGTCTTCGCTAGCGCCTGATTATCGGGCATTCGCGTATGGTCGTGCAACAGTTTGAGGCCCGCCCACCTCGGGGGCCCTCCTTGCGTTAACGGCACAAACCCTTCTGTGAGCGATGGAGAGACGTAATCGAATGATCGGCTCCGCGCTTGGGCATCGAACCTACTTCAGGACGAACGACCATTCAATTAGCCGAAGATCCTGCTAGTTCCAATAACGACCTCAGCAGGACTTTGAGTAACTAAGTCAGAGAGACCCTCAGTCATGCCGCAGAAGGTCGAACAAAACGGAACAGTCGCTAAGCATGCAAACAACTATCATGGCACCATATGTCCGGCTTGCGATCTTGATTTCTCCAAGCAGTGCGGCCCGTCGGGTAAGGGCGTTATTAAAGTGCATCACCAAAAACCGATTGGCTCACTTGAAGAAGGTGTTGCTGTTCAATACGACGTGGCCGAAGCTTTCGCCGTGCTATGCCCTAACAATCATCGCATGATTCATCGCAGCAATGGTTCTGAGGACTTGGCGGCATTCAGGAATGCTAGTGCAGGATCGAAAGAGTTGATAATCGTCTGGAGCCGAAGGTGCTGCAGCTGCTGGTGAACGCATGCCGTTTTGCAGAGATTGCGGACATGCCTGCTCCCGTGCAATCGGCTCTGGCAGTGGCATCATCGGATACAGCACTGCATCTAAGAGCGAACATCCCACATCAGACGCGAAGGGCCAGGAAGAGACATGCGAGCCATGGCTTGGAAATGACGGCCTTCTTGTTAAATGTGTGCAGTGTTTTGTAATCCTAGATAGTATTCTGCCGTTAGCGTCACCTGATACTTGTGGCGCCTCCCTGCAGAAAGCACCAACAGTGCAGCTGTCAAAGCGATATGTCTCACGAAGAAGACGAGCCCAACACCTACTCCATCTATCGGTCTATGATCGACAAGAAATATCAAAACGAAGGTTATGGACGCCGCGCATTGGAGATGGTCTTGGATAAACTTAAACGACAGGATGATTGCCGGCCAACTACCATTTATTCCGTACTAAGCAACAAAGCCGCAAAACTGTTTTACGCCAGCTTAAGTTTCACGGATGTCGGCCTAGATGAAGACGGCGAAATGAATGCAGAAATACATCCTGCCCGTGATGTGGGCTAGCCGTGTCTGCACCGAATGGCTTGCGCGATAGTGCTGACAATAAAATTGTCTTAAGAAAAAACTAACCATGACGCGCATCTAAGTGCTGCCAAGCACCCCCGACAATTAATAAATTTAGCGTACAACCATCCGATTAGGGGTCTCCACGGTGTCTGCGTGTGACCAAAAAGCGGGGAATTAACTGGCCATGCAACAATAATTCGCCCTCATTGTGCCCTGTGTAACTGTCTATGACGCAGTCAGGATTCGCACCGCAGCAGACGGCTAATATAGTGTATGTAGAAAGGCGATCAGAGAGATGGACACGCGAATCTTCGAGGCAATGGAAGCCGAAGTGCGCAGCTATTGCAGAAGCTTCCCAGCCGTATTCGCGACAGGCAGGAACGCAACGCTGACAGATGCTGATGGTAAGTCCTACATCGACATGTTTGCGGGCGCGGGCACGCTCAACTATGGCCACAACCACCCCGCCATCCGTCAAGCCGTTATCGAATATATGCTTCAAGACGGTGTCACCCACAGCCTCGATCTTTACACAGTTGCCAAACGTGGGTTCCTCACCGCGCTGCAGGAGATCATCCTCAAGCCACGCGGCCTGGATTACAAAGTTACTTTTCCTGGTCCAACTGGCACCAACGCCGTCGAAACTGCGATGAAGTTTGCGCGCAAGGCGACCGGGCGACAGAATATCATCGCTTTCACAAACGCCTTTCACGGCATGACGTTGGGCTCGCTTGCGGCCTCAGCCACACGTACGAAGCGTGAAGCCGCAGGTGTTCCGCTTGGCGGCGTGACACGTGTTCCATACGAGAACTATTTTGGTGATCTCGATACGGCCGACTTCCTCGACAAGATCTTGAGCGACACTGGCAGTGGTATTGATGCTCCGGCGGCGATTATCCTCGAAACGGTCCAGGCAGAAGGTGGACTGAATACAGCGTCGGCGCCTTGGCTCCGCAAGATTGCAGCCATCACCCGCAAGCACGGGTCTCTCCTGATCGTCGATGATGTCCAAACCGGCTGCGGACGCACCGGCACGTTCTTCAGCTTCGAAGGTATGGGCGTCACACCCGATATCGTCTGCCTGTCTAAAGCGCTTGGCGGTATGGGCCTGCCGATGGCATTGGTGCTGTTCCGGCCTGACTTGGACGTGCTCAAGCCTGGTGAACATAACGGTACATTCCGTGGCAATAACCTTGCATTTATCGCAGCGACGGCAGCGCTCGAGCTCTGGCGTCATCCTGACTTTGAGGCCGAAATTGTTGCCACCGGTGCAAAGATCAAACAACGCTTGAACGCCATTGCCGACCGTTACCCGTATCTCGGAACGCATGTGCTTGGACGCGGAATGATGCTGGGTATTGGTTGGACCGATCCGACCATTGCCGGACGCGTCTCGCAACGCGCGTTTTCAGAACAAATTATCGCGGAAACGACCGGGGCCGACAATCAAGTGTTGAAGCTTCTGCCGCCCCTGACAATCTCCGACACCGAACTGGCGCAAGGCCTAGCCGGGCTCGAGCGCGCCATAAGCCTTGAACTTCAGACTTGTAACGAAGTCGCGCCGTTCGTAGCTGCTGAATAAGAGGCGAATACGGCCCGTGAACAAGGAACTGACGAACACCCCGCGAGCGCATCCGGAACTTTCGATCCTAACACCGACTGAGTACGACAACGCAATTCGCTGGAAACCGGGTGAACGCCTCTACGATCTGTTTGAACGGCGCTGCGAAGAACTCGAGCGCTGCGGTCGTATTGATCATCCGGCAATTGAGACCGAAGGGCGGGTCATCAGCTATGGCGAGCTGCGCCAACGCGTGGCCCAGGTGGCCGAACACCTAATTAGGTGCGGGATTGGCCCAGGCCGCTGCGTCGGCCTCCTGCTTGACCGTTCCATTGCGGCCTATGTAGCCTTGCTTGCCGTTGTCAAAACCGAAGCCGCGTACGTGCCCCTGGACTTAAAGTTTCCTGCGGATCGAATTGCGTTCATCGCCGAAGACGCTCAGATCGCAACCTTCATTGCCGTGTCACAAGCCGTCGGCTTGATTGCAAATCACAATGGTACGATCATACCGTTGGATGACATCCAAGCGCTTATTGACACTGACGTAGGCGATACCGTGCCGGGCGCCACTGCGCCAAGGCGTGCAAAAGATGTATCAACAAAAACGTCTGGGCGCGAATACGACGACTGCCTGTCCTATATCATCTACACATCCGGCTCCACCGGTCGGCCCAAGGGCGTCGCGGTCAACCATTCCTCAATATGCAATTTCGTTATCGTTGCGGCAGAAGTCTATGGCTACACAGAAAGCGACAGGGTCTACCAGGGCCTGACCTTTGCGTTTGATTTCTCGGTCGAAGAACTTTGGGTTCCACTCCTGACGGGCGCGACACTCGTCGCCTCATCTGCCGACATCCAACTCGTCGGCAGCGCCTTGCGCGATTTTCTTCTAGAGCACAACATCACGGCTCTGTGCTGCGTTCCGACCTTGCTCGCCACAATCGAAGAGGACGTGCCAACGCTACGCTTTTTGCTCGTCTCCGGCGAAGCCTGTCCGCAGGATATCGTCAACCGATGGTACCATCACAAATGCCGCATGCTCAACGCATATGGCCCAACCGAGGCGACTGTCACTGCCACATGGACCGAGTTACAGCCGGACCAGAAAGTGACCATCGGTATCCCCCTGCCGACGTACTCAGTTGCGATTCTCGATCCCGAGATGTCGGAGGTTGTACCGCTCGGGCAGACCGGTGAGATCGCCATTGGTGGCATTGGGTTGGCTGAAGGCTATGTCAATCGTGACGATCTCACAGCAGCGCGATTTGTACCGGACTTTCTCCACGTCCCTAATAATCCCTCGCGCCGGCTTTACCGCACAGGTGACCTTGGCCGCATCAATGAAGATGGCGAGATCGAGTACCTTGGCCGTATCGACACTCAGGTCAAAATCAAGGGCTACCGGATCGAGCTGGCGGAGATTGAAGAAGTTCTCCTTGAGGCGGACGGCGTTGCCCAGGCCGTCGTGACAGTTTGGGAGCCAACACCCGGGAAAAAGGAACTCGTCGGCTACTATTCCGTCTTCGACGACGCCGCAGCAGTATCGCGGGCCACCCTTTTCGATACTTTGCGCCAACGCCTGCCTCTGTACATGGTGCCAGCCTACCTCGAACCGCTTGAAACGATCCCGCTGCTTGCGAGTCAAAAAGCGGATCGCAAAGCCCTTTCGCCACCAGCGTTGCCCCGGATGACGGCTGCGTCCGGCCCGTATGTTGCGCCAGAAACCCCAACCGAAGCCATCGTCGCGAGCACACTTGCAGCGATACTTGGAATCGAGAAAGTTTCGATCGACGACAAGTTCTTCGAGCAGCTTGGCCTTGATTCACTCCGAGTTGCCGAATTCTTATGGCAGCTCAATCCACAGTTGCCAGGGGTAACGGCGTCGATCATGGACGTGTATCTCTCGCCCACCGTCCGCGCCATGGCCGCAACAATCGACAGAAAGCAGGCCGTTGCCATGCCAGCAGAAACAGCCCCGCCCGCTTACGTTGCGAGCACGTTCTCATACACCCTTTGTGGAACGTTGCAGGCCATCAGTTATTTAGTGCTGTTTGGTCTTTACACCGGTCTTGCAATCGTTGGCTATCAATCGATCAACGGAGCGCAAGGTGTTCTGGACCTGGCGACGCGCAGCCTCGCCTTTTCTGCAGCCAGCCTGCTCTTCCTGAGCACTCTGCCAGTTATTGCGAAATGGCTACTGATCGGACGTTTCAAAACCGGCAAAATCAAGCTTTGGAGCCTAGATTATTTCAGGTTTTGGCTTGCGCGACTAATGGTCGAGAGTAGCCCTTTGGCTGCGTTTCGTGGCTCACCGCTTTTCAATATCTATCTTCGCCTGCTCGGCGCGAAGATCGGGGCCAACGTCCTGATCCAGGCGAAGGCATTTCCATTGTGCACAGACATCATCGATATTGGCGACAATGCCATCCTGCGAAAACAATGCCATGTCACAGGTTATCGGGCAGAAAACGGCTACATATACTTTGGTGAAATCAGAATCGGTCGTGACGCAATTGTCGGCGACGGCACGCTTGTCGACCTCAATACAAAAATCGGTGATGGCGCGCAGCTCGCCCACGCGTCAGCCTTACTTGAGCATCAATCTATTGCGGATGGATGTCGTGCCCACGGATCGCCGGCAGAGGCGACAGAAACGGACTTCGCGTACCTGCCGTCTGGCTCGACGTCCGTTTTTCGAAGGGCCGTTTACGGCATAGTGCAGGCTGTGCTGTTAACGGTTTATGCCGGCATATTTTATGCTGTTGCCGTGGCACTGATCTCATCTTCGGGCCCAGCTATTGGCGCATTACAAGCAAGAACGCCACTTGCCACTGACATTTGGATCTGGGCATTCGAAATTTCGCTGACTTTCTTTGTAGCAAGTTACGTACTTGGCTTTGTTATGCAAATCATTGGCTGCCAAGCACTTAACCGACTGCTGGCGCCTGGCAAGATCTATCCCCTCTACGGAGTGCATTACTTCATAGGCCAATCCCTTGCTACCCTCAGCAACTCAGCCAGCTTCCATACACTGTTTGGAGACAGCTCGTTCATTGTCAATTACTTGCGGGCCCTGGGCTACCGCCAACCAAATGTCCGACAAACCGGATCAAACTTTGGGACATCACTGTTTCAGGATAACCCTTTTGCCTGTGAAATAGGATCTGGAACCATGGTCTCAGATGGACTATTCCTGATCAACCACGAAGTTTCAGCAAGCGCATTTCGAGTGTCCGAGGCGAGAGTTGGCGCCGAGAGTTTCATTGGTAACAACATCTTCTACCTGCCCAACTCACGAGTGGGGGACAACTGCTTGTTCGCCTCAAAAGTGATGCTGCCCATTACCGGACCAACGCGTTCCAACGTTGGCTTGCTCGGTTCGCCAGCCTTTGAAATACCGCGCGAAGTGCCAGGACGCGGGGCGTTTGATCCCATTCCAACTACCCCTGCCGGTGAGGAGTTACTTCGACGCAAGGACACCCACAACCTCGCAACTATGGCGCTATATCTCGCCAGTCAGTGGTTGATAGTGTTCATCGTTACGTTGATGGGGTTTGCGGCCACGGCAACCTATCAAAGTTACGGCTACCTAAGTATCTTGCTGTTTGGCGTTGCCGTTTCTGTGTTAGGTGTCAGCTACTACATAGGTCTCGAATGGTTGAGCCTTGGGGGTCGCAAACTGGAGCCGCACGCCTGTACAATCCACGACCCCTACTATTCAGGAATAGAACGACACTGGAAGCTCGGCGAAAACTGGCTCAAGTCTGCATTCCGCGGCACACCATTCCGCCCAATCATTTTGCGCTGGCTGGGTGTCGATATGGGCAAAAGAGTGTTCGATGACGGCAGCGTGATCACTGAAAAAACCCTCGTCAAGATTGGCGATGACACGTGCATCAATGCGGATGTTTCCATCCAGGCGCACTCGCTAGAGGATGGCCTCTTTAAGTCTGCACCAATAACAATTGGCCGAGCTTGCTCGATCGGGCCCCTGGCCTACGTCCACTACGGCGTAACCATCGATACCAATACGTGTCTTGCTTCCGACGCCTTTCTTATGAAGGGCACAAGGACCGACGCCTACTCAAGATGGGCGGGAAATCCCGCAAAAACCGTATAAATCTCGTATCCGTCGTCACATAATTTGAGACAGATTGCGGTTTCCATTTCGGGACACTTTGGCTCATCAGGTTGAAGTTAAGCAGCAGCCTTGCGGGCAACACAACACACGAAGCCAACACAGGCGAGGTCAAGAACCCTCGACGAATGGGAACGATTCTTTAACTTCGCCAGGCCACATGGCGCATTCAACGGGAAAACACGTTACGAAGCGCTCAGTCAAAAGCTACAAACAAAAATATTGATGTCCCGCGACCAGCTGCAGCTTACGTGCTCAATTACAAAATAGGTTGAGCGGAACAGACGATGCCGCATCATTCATATTCCGAAGAAGACGGAATTGAAGGGTTACTTTCGGAAGTTCACATTCAAAGAAGTATCGGCATGCCGCTAACTTGGAATCACGCAGCGTTGACCTGCTGTCCTCCAATTTATGGGCGCACAGTGCCTGATCCAACCAAAGCCAGGCGACAACCAGATGACCAAAAGCGGACAACGCCAGACCTGCATTGTCCAGCACGTTCGGATCACCTTTTTTAGCTTTTAATTCCGTGATCGACGATCGGCCATCTGTGAGATGTTCTTCGAGCACGTCGGCATATTTCGAAAGCTGAAACCAATTTCGTGCCCGCGCAATTGTCCTGCAAATTTCGGCGTCCAGTAGACCGAATGCAACCCCATCATCGGCAAGGATCTTCCGCCCCAGGAAATCGAGTCCTTGTATTCCAAAGGTTCCTTCATGGATCGAGTTCAGTCGATTGTCTCGATAAATTTGTTCGACATCATATTCGCGCGTATACCCATAGCCGCCATGGATCTGGATTGCATAATCATTGGCGACCAGCCCAAATTCAGACGGCCAGCTTTTGGTAATCGGCGTCAATAGTTTCAACAGCGCATCCGCATTTTGACGTTCGCTGCCATCACTTGCGGTTCTAACCTCATCCGCAAGCTTCGCAGAATAGAGAACCAAAGCCATAGCCCCTTCAGCCAGAGCTTTTTGAGTCATCAGCATTCGCTTTACATCAGCATGTTCAATAATTGGAACCTGGGGAGAACTCGGGTCTTTTACACCTGCCACTTGCCTCCCTTGCGGGCGTTCACGCGCATAGTCCAAAGATTGGTTGTAGCCGCGACAGGCAAGAGCAGCGGCACCTAGCCCGACCATGATCCGCGCTTCGTTCATCATCTGAAACATGATCTGAAGCCCTTGACCGGGCTGCCCGACTAGCCAGCCAATTGCGCCGTCATTTTCGCCGAAATTTAGCAGGCAGTTCACAGTTCCCCGATACCCCATCTTATGGTTCAGACCCGCCACCGCAAGGTCATTACGCATTCCGTCCGGGAGAATCTTAGGTACAATGAATAATGAAATGCCGTTGATGCCAGGTTGCTGTTCGCCATTGGCATCCGCGGCTTTCGCAAGTACAAGATGCACAATATTTTCACCCATTTCGTGATCACCGCCAGAGATCCACATCTTGTTGCCCTTGATCCGGAACCGTTGGCCATATTCGTCTCTGCCTTCCTGTTTCGCTTGTGTTTGAATATCAGCAAGAGACGAGCCTGCCTGGGGTTCCGAAAGGCACATAGTGCCAAAGAAGCGGCCTTCGATTTGAGGGACGCCCCAGGTTCTAATCTGTTCCTCGGATCCGTATTCGACCAACAAGCGTGCATTGGCACCTGTCAGCATCGGATATCCTGATGTTGCAAGATTGGCAGCGCAGAAGTGTGCACAAG
>JAJFHI010000157.1 GCA_021775715.1 Hyphomicrobiaceae bacterium
GGCAAAGAGCCCGTATTTGAACTACGCGACCGACTGGGCAAGAAGCCGAAGAAAACCGGATCGGATGACTAAGGCACCACTTGATAAGACTGCCGACGGCGATAACGGCGACGACTTCCTGACACGATGGTCGCGGCGCAAACAGGCTGTGCAGTCTGGTATGGTTGTTGCTGAAGATGTCGCCGAAGATGACCAGCAATCAGAAACTTCGATTGATGCGATTGGCGAGTACGATGCTGCCAATATGACATCGGCGTGTGACGGCGTACCTAGTGACAACGGTAAGCCTGAGCCACCGGTCGAACATGAGCTTGCCAATTCAGATTTCGAAGCATTGGATTTTGGGTCCGACTACCAGCCGTTCATGGATCGTGATGTGCCGGACGATGTGCGTAACAAGGCGTTGCGTAAGTTGTGGGTATCCGACCCAATCCTGGCGAACATGGATGGGCTGGACGACTACTGCGAGGACTACACAGATGCTGCCATGGTGCCCGTTGGCGCGGTGAAGACGGCCTACCGAATTGGCCAGGGCTTTCTGTCTGACACTGAGGTTGCAGAGTGGGAGGCCTTGGGCAAACCACCGGTCGAGCCAGATAGTGAGGCGGAGCCGGTCGATGTTGTTGCGGATGACACAGAGGCCAACACGGCAAATTCAGAACAAAACCTAGAGATCGCGGACGTTGACACTGATCCCTGGGCCGACGAGCTGGGTGACACGGAGGGAGCCGGGTGTGGCGTGGCCGTCAAATATGAAGAAGCGCGTTTGCACGAAGAAGACGATGATCGAGACGCCGCCGACGAGGCTTCGAATTCTTAAGTTCTTGTTTTTATGGCGTTGCCTGATCAGGGTCCTTGATCCAGCCCGAGCGCGCGATTGTTTTGCTTTTCTCCGATTGTTTCGCAATCGCCAAGATCTCTTTTTTCATCGCTGCCCCATTGAGCTCCGGTTTGGTCTCTGCAAGACGTGCGGCCATCGCAGCGATCCGTGCGGCAGCTATTGCTGAACCAGCATAGAGTTTTTCTGTGTTGTCGGCGGCAAGGCCCATAACACCTGATCCGGTCGCAGCGATATCCACCGAGTTCGAGCCAAAGTTTGCACCCGCCGTTCGTGTGCCATCGGGTTCCGTTGCGGTGACCACAATGAGGTTAGGTAATTTTAGGTTTGCCGGAAAGTTTGGCGTCTTGTCGATGTCACGGTCTTCGTCACCGGCCGCGGCAACAAACAAAAGCTTCTCGAAGTGCTTTGCTGCTTTCTCAAACAAAACCCAAGTTTCGGCGACGTCACCGGTCCAGGGTATCAGGACAATACGCACCGGGCTTTGCCCGGCCATCGCAGCCGTGCGGCCAATCTTCTCGCCATCTTCCGGGTTTAGTTTGAAAATCGCAAGCCGGGCCTTCGGCGCCTCGCGTGCGATTATGCTGGCCAATGTCGTGCCAGGACGCATTTTAGTTTGACCGGCAGCAATTGTTGCTTCGAACGGCAAACCGTCGTCATCGATAAAATCAAAGCCGATTGGGTTGCCTTCGCCGTCGCGCGCAAGCCGTTTTGCAATGCCAGGTGCAGTGTAGTCGATACCGGGTCCGAAAATCGCAACAGCGACACCGCCTGGATCAAGGCCCGCTGGAACGTTGGGTTCTTTTGCAAGTGCCAGACACGCGCACGCAAGCATAGCGGCGAAAAACACCGCGATGCCAACCGAATTGTCGACAAACCGGATTGCCCCGGCCGTCTTGATACAGCGGTTCATCATAAAGGCCTCTTTGCGCCGCCGCTTGTTGGCGCACTGGGCGCGGCATGCGTGACATCGCGCTTTTTGATAGGGCCCACGGTCGCATCGATAAAGCTGGCGATGGTGGCGACGTCATCAAGCGAGAACACCTGCAAAGATGTGCTGGTAATCTCATGGTCTGCGGCAATTGCGATAACGAGGCGGTCGTCGTCCGCTAGCGGCGTGGTGGTTTTCGCCGCCTGTCGCCGAGCTTCGATCTTCGGGATCGCCGCAGACTTATAACCTTCAACGATAATTAGGTCCGCTGGCGCCAGCCATCGAATAACTTCGTCAAAGTTTGGCTCCGGCTGATCCACATGCTCTGTGATGACGGCAGAACGATTTCCCGACACGATGGCGACCTGTCCCGCACCGGCGCGGCGATGGCGCGCGCTGTCGGTCTCACCATCATCGACCTGAAATTCGTGATGGGCGTGTTTCACAGTCGCAACGCGAAACCCTCGCTGCGTAAACTCTTCGACAAGCCGCACAGCAAGAGTTGTTTTGCCGGACTTTTTCCAGCCCGCAATGCCGATAATTGGTGTGTCTTTGTTGGGATGGATCAGTTGGCGGGTCATGTCTGCGCGTCCTGGTTGGCAAATATTCTACGTGCTTCGTCGAGTTCATCGGGCGTATTGGCGTTGAAGAACGGGTCGATTGTGTTCTCACCCACTCGGATTTCCGGAAAGTGGACGAAGACGGTACCATGACGGTCGGTCCAGGCGAGCACTTTGCGAACACCGTCTTTGAGGGCGGCTTCCAGATTGTCGGCAAATGCGACCGGCCAAATTCCGATAACCGGCTGGCGTCCGGCATCCGACTTTGCCAATGCAATCGCGGCGTCCGGCTGTTCGTCCAGCGCTGACGCCAATTTTTCAGCGAGGTCGAGCGGCAACAATGGCGTGTCCGTCGGCGCGGTTAGAATGTGGGTGGCATCGGGTGCGTTGTCAGCTGTCCACCTCAACCCGGCAAGAACACCGGCAAGCGGTCCCGGATTGTCAGCGATCGTATCTGCGAACACAGGCAGGCCGAATTCTGCGAACCGGTCGGGGTCGCCGTTTGCATTGATGGCCACACGGTTAACCTGGTGCCCAACACGGTCGGCGACATGGCCGAGCATGGGTCTGCCAGCGATTGCCTGAAGTCCCTTGTCGCCACCACCCATACGGCGCGACTGCCCGCCCGCAAGCAGGATGCCGACGATATTTGAATTGGGCTGGGTCATGCGGGATCTTATGATCTCTTTTTTGTTGTGGCGGACGATCGCATCGATTTGTGAGGCTACACCATTGGTTTTTGACAACAAACTTCTCGAAAGACAGCATTTGCGACACTCGGTGTTGCCATCATGTCTCGACGGTTTTCTCAACAATGTGCTAGCACAATTTTGGGAGCAGAGAATGAACAGATTGCGCACAAAAGGAAACAAACGACTGGGCGTTGGGTTCGCATTGGCGGGTCTCGTGTGTCAGCTCGTGTTGTCGTTGCTGCATGTTCCCGGCGCGATGGCGGCCCAAAGCGTTTCTGAAACGGGCAAACTTGTCACCATTATCTGTACGCCGACCGGCGTTAAACGCGTCGTCATTGACATTGATGGTTCGGGTATTCCGGCCGATATCCCTGAAGACGGTGAAGATCTAACGGCCAATTGTCCGGTTTGTCTTAGTCTCGGTGGCGTGGCATTGGCCGTGCTGCCGGATGTCGTAAATATGGCGACGCCAGTTATTTTACCACGTAAGTTTGGCCATCAGTTCGAGTCAGCCAATTTGCATGGTCTACGCTTTCGTGCGTCTCAGCGTGCACCGCCACTCCAAGCCTGAAATTAACGATAGGGCCTGCCGTCGCAGGACGTTTCATGTTTGCAAAGTGCGTTTTGTCTCGCGCCTTGCCTGTGTGATAGATCATCGATTCAAGCTGGAACTGTACATATGAAAAATCTTCTTAACTGCCGCCCATTGGCCGGCACTTTCGCTGCTGTTATTACCACGTCCCTTCTCGCTGCCGGTCCGGCAATGTCGGAGCCAGGCGCTTCGGGACACCATAGTGGCAACGGCCATCACGCTCATCGCCCCGACAGTCACGCACCGATTGGTGTGATGGGCGAACATATGCACAAGAAGGGCGAGGGCATGTTGTCGTACCGCGCCATGCGTATGGAGATGGACGGTAACCGCATCGGTTCCGACAGCGTGTCGCCTGAGACGATCGCGACGACTGTGCCAAACCGCTTCTTCGGCCGCCCGATGCAGCCGCCGACACTGCGGGTTGTGCCAACGCGCATGACGATGGACATGCACATGTTCGGCATGATGTATGCGCCAACCAACAACCTGACGCTGATGGCGATGGTCAACTACATCGAAAAGGAAATGGATCACGTCACCTTCCGCGGTCCGCGCGGCACAACCCGTCGTGGCACCTTCACGACGAAATCGGAAGGCATCGGCGACACCTAAATCGGCGGGCTTTACCGGCTATATGACGATCCCATCAATCACGTCCATTTGAATCTCGGAGTGAGCCTGCCGACGGGTAGCATCACCGAACGTGACACTGTTTTGGCCCCAACGGGGGCACGGCCAAACCTGCGCTTGCCGTATCCGATGCAACTTGGCAGTGGCACATTCGATCTGCTGCCGGGCCTCACCTACACCGCCAAACTTGGCAACGTTTCTTGGGGTGCGCAGTATCGCGCCGACATTCGTCTTGAGAATGAAAATGACGAGGGCTATGCGCTTGGCGATAAGCACGCGTTCACCAGTTGGGTCGCCTATAAGGTGACGCCGTGGGCCAGCACCTCGTTCCGCATCGATGCCATGACGCAGGACAGCGTCAGCGGTATAGACCCAAACATTGTCGCGCCCGTGCAAACTGCTGACCCGGAAAACCAAGGCGGTGAGCGTGTTGACCTTATTTGGGGCGTTAACCTGCTTGGCCAGGAAGGTGCTGTTAAAGGTCATCGTTTGGCCGCCGAGTTCGGACTTCCTGTTTACCAAGACCTCAACGGCTCGCAGTTAGAAACCGACTGGACCGTGACACTTGGTTGGCAGAAAGCATTTTGATCCGTGTTGAAGGAAAATAGACAGATGAAGAGTTCAAATGTAATCGCGCGGATCTGTGGCGCATTGCTTGTTATCGCGATGATGGCGCCGGCGGTGTCGGCGCATGAGTACAAAGCCGGCGGGATGATCATCGATCACCCGTGGGCGCGGCCATCGATTGGCACAGTCAAAAATGGCGCCGCGTATTTCGTGCTCGACAATCTCAGTGATACCGATGATCGCCTTGTTTCTATCAAGACCGATATCGCAGCACGTGCCGAGATCCACGAGACCGTGATGAAGGACGGCTACGCCAAGATGGCGGCGATCCAGGGCGGTCTTGCTGTTCCGAAAAACAGCAAGGTCGCGTTGGCACCACGCGGCAAGCACGTCATGCTGTTCGGCCTGAAACAGAAGCTTGAAGACGGCCAATCGTTTCCAATGACGCTTGTGTTTGAAAAGTCCGGCGAAGTTGCAGTCGTCGTCAAGATCGAAACGCCAAAGGATGCCGGCGAGGCTGTCGACCATTCCAAGCACGGCGGTGGTGGTAAAAAAATGGACCACTCCCATGGCCACGACGATGATCGCGGGAGTTAGAATTTAGCTCCACCCACCGCCGTCTATCCGGTGTCCTGGCAGAGCCGGGGTGGCGATCTTGCGGGTGAATTTGCTCGGATTAACGGGGGCAGATGCGCTTTCTCATGACCCGCGGCAATGGCAAGACGACAGCCACCTTGGTTTCGATTTCACGGGAATGACGGGTGCGGGGACAGGTCGGGAACCTTTTGACGGGCCCATTCGTCTATAGTTGGTCGACGAAACATGAATTGGGACACGGTCAGTGATGCGACCAGACGACGTTTCGACAAAATTGACTGTTGCCGGCCTGGAGAAGGCTGTCGACGACGTTCGCCTTGGTATTGATAATGTAGTGTTGACGGATCTTATGCGACGTCACAACCAGCGCATGTATCGTATTGCACGCGGTATTTTGCGTAACGATGCTGAGGCTGAAGACATTGTGCAGGATGCGTTTGTAAAAGCGTTTACGGACCTCGACACGT
>JAJFHI010000158.1 GCA_021775715.1 Hyphomicrobiaceae bacterium
GCCAGAATTTCGCAGGTTATTTTTTGTCGGCCAGAACGTAGGCTTTGACGATTTTGTCGGGTTTTGATGGTGGTTCGCCGCGTGCAACCTTATCGACGTTTGTCATACCCTGAATAACCTCACCCCACACGGTGTATTTGCCGTTGAGGGATGGCGTATGTTTGAAGGTAATGAAAAACTGGCTGTTGGCTGAATTGGGGCTTTGCGAGCGCGCCGCACCAATCGTGCCACGCTCATAGGCCGTCGGTGTGAACTCCGCTGGCAGGTCCGGGTACTTCGAACCGCCTGTGCCGGTGCCAGTTGGGTCACCGGTCTGCGCCATGAAGCCATTAATCACGCGGTGGAAAATGATACCGTTATAAAACCCTTCGCGTGCCAATTGCTTAACGCGTGCGACATGCTTGGGCGCGATGTCGGGGCGAAGCTTGATCATCACGGTGCCCGTGCTGAGCTCCAAAACAAGAGTGTTTTCAGGGTCGGGATTGGCAGCATTTGCCACTGCCGGCGACAACAAAACGGCCAGAGCAAAACACAGATTTACGAGATGGCGCATCGATTATTCCTTTGCGACGAGTTTTTCGGCGATAACCCCAGAAACGTAGCTGGGTCTGCCGGACATTCGGCACGTCTTATGGCGATTTGACGGCCTGCCTGCAACCTTCTCAGCCACAATAGTCGCGGGTAAATCCTGGAAATTGCACAATTGGGATGCCAAAACCGTTGTCAGCCAATTGTTTGGCGGACTTTTTCGGCCAACCGATCAGCGACAGCGCCCGACACGAAATGAGAGACATCTCCTCCCATCATCGCCACCTGGCGTACCAAATTGGCCGCGATATGACGCACCTCGGGAGAGGCTGCAACAAACACCGTTTGAACGTCGGGCGCCATGGCACCGTTCATACCTGCCATCTGCATTTCGTAATCAAAGTCGTTGGCGTCCCTTAGGCCCCGAAAAATAACGCTCGCCTTGGCACTGCGGGCGGCTTCAATGGCAAGGTTATCGAAGGTGTCGATGACAATTTCAGCGCCTGTCTTCGCGGCAATCGGAGCGGTTTCCGTTTCCAGCATGTCGACGCGCTCGGCAGCCGCAAACATCGGCGTCTTCGACGGGTGCACCCCGACACCAATGACAAGGCGATCAACCAATGCGGCACTTCGGGCAATCACATCCATGTGCCCCAATGTGATTGGGTCAAAGGAACCCGAGTAAAATCCAATACGTTTCATGCCGTCCTTATGCCGATTTTTGCACGCCCTGTCACCAATTCTAGAGTATCTAGAGACAGCCTGCTATTCACCAATTGCGATCATCGGCGTAAAATCTTCGCCCGAATTCCGTGCTAGAGATCCCCTAGCCGCTGCCATTTGGTATAAACCATTGGCTTTAGATGCACATAGCTACAATAAATTAATTCTGAGTTGGAAAACGAAAGACGGACGATGACCTCAATTACCAACCTCAATAAACCAATAGTGTTGATGGCAACACTGGCTCTGTTCTCGCTGGCATCCGTGCTCATTCCACCTGCATCGGCGGCAGCAGAGGCAACCAAGCCGGACCTATCCAAAATCACACCCGAGATGCACGCCGAGGTCAAAAAGCTGATAACTGATGCCGTCGAACTTTACCGCAGTGGCAAGACCAAAGATGCTGCCAGCGCAGGCGAGGCGGCTTTGGCAAAAAGTGAAAACACGTATGGCGAAGGGCATTTCGAACAGACAAAAATTCTTGAGCCACTCGCCCGAATCTATGACGAGCTTGGCCGCACACAAGACGCCATTCAAACGCGTGAACGCATGATACCGATGCTGTCGCGCGTCTATGGTAAGCGCACCACACAGGTCGCCAGTCAGCACGAAGAGCTCTCCGACCTGCACGCTAAACTAGGTGCTAACGACAAGGCCCTCGCCGAGCTTGAAACGTCCCTTGATATCAAGCGCGTCGTACTTGGGGAGAACAACGTGGCGCTTGGCATGTCACTGAACAAACTCGCCGAGTTCTACGTTGCCAACAAAACGCCAGACAGAGCTGTGCCGCTTTGGGAACAATCGCTCGGCATCTTCCAGCGCGTGTTAAGCGAACGCCATGCCAATACCCGCATCACGCTGGAGAAATTGACGACGGCCTATCGCGCCGCCGGGCAGGATGCAAAGGCCGACGCCTTGTTGGAAGAGTAATAACGGCAAGGCAAACAAGACGGCTTAACGTGTTCGCCAGGAATCTGCGTTAGTTGCTAAAAAATGTGATTGAATGGTGGACCACTTAAGGACCGCCGTCATGTCATACCTGCCGCAACGCTTTAGGGCTGCACTTTACATTGCCGCCGCCTTTTCCGCCTTTTGTCTGGCTGGAACGTCTTGTCTGGCGCAAGACGCAACTCCGACCAAAGCCTCTGCCGAACTCCTGGATACCAACAGCGCGGCCCTCGCATTGTATCAGGCAGGCGAGGCGAAAGAGGCTGCACCGCTGGGTGAAAAAGCATTGCAAGTCGCCCGCGATGAGCTCGGCGATGACCACATCGATACCGCCACCGTGACCCACAATCTCGGCCGTATCTATTCCGATTTGGGGCGCTACAAAGAAGCTGCGACGCTCTACGAAATCGCATTGCCCGTGTTTCAAAAAGTTTACGGCCCCTCTGACCTCAAGGTCTCACGCATCCTCAATGACATGGGGATCGTCTACGACTATCTCGACGACCGCCCGAAGGTCATATCAAGCTACAAGCGCGCGCTATCGATCAAGGAAATAGCACTTGGGCCTAACGATATTGCCGTCAGCACGACTTTGTCGAACCTCGCCGACTTCCACCGCGAACGCGGCAACTACAAAAAAGCCCGACCGATGCTTGAGCGCGCTCTGAAGATCCGCGAAAACAAACTTGGCAAAAACCACGAGGCCGTCGCTGTTCTCGTCAACAATATGGCGCTGATGAATGCCGACAGGCGCCGATACAAAACAGCGGAAGGGCTCTACAGACGGGCGCTTAGAATATTTGAGAATAAGCTCGGCGGCGAAAGCCGGCAGATTGCCAACACGTCGAGTAATTTGGGCCAGATGTTGAGTTCGCTCGGACGATTCAAGGAAGCTGAAAAACTGCTCACCCGCTCGCTAACCATTCGCCAAAAGCTGCTGGGTCCAAAGCATCCGAGCCTCGCTATCACGATGAACAACATCGCCCTGCTTTACGCCCGCCAGCGCAAATATGAAAAAGCGATGCCATTGCAGATCGAAGTCTTGGAGATCTTCGAAGCATC